>NZ_CP059674.1:0-300000 GCF_014068355.1 Mycoplasma tullyi
GAATAAAATAGGTAAAATTTCTTGAAAACGAAATTAAAAAGATTTTTAGAAGAAATTTCAGTTTATTTTAATGAAGCTAATTCAGAACTTCTAGATGCTTTTGTACACTCTATTGATTTCGTTTTTGAAGAAAACGATAATATTTATATTTACTTTGAAAGCCTATACTTTTTCAATGAATTTAAAAATAGATTAAATCATCTAATAAATGTAGAAAATACCGTTGATTTTAACGATTTTTTATCTTTAGAATGAAAAAAGATAATCAAAGAAAATAAAAGAATAAGCTTATTAGATAAAAAAGAAGCTGATTCTTTAAAAGAAAAGTTAGCAAATTTAAAAAAACAAGAAAAGTATAAGATTAATCCGTTATCAAAAGGGATTAAAGAAAAATACAATTTTAATAACTATTTAGTTTTCGAATTCAACACCGAAGCAGTATATTTAGCTAAACAGATTGCAAACAAAACAATCGACCAAAATTGAAATCCCATAATAATAGAAGGAAAACCTGGTTATGGGAAAAGTCACTTGTTACAGGCAATAGCTAACGAACGTCAAAGATTATTCCCTGAAGAAAAGATTTGTGTATTATCTTCTGACGATTTTGGATCCGAATTTTTAAAGTCAGTTATCGCCCCTGATCCAACTCATATCGAAAGCTTTAAATCTAAATATAAAGATTATGATCTGTTAATGATCGATGACGTTCAAATTATTTCAAACCGTCCTAAAACAAATGAAACATTCTTCACAATCTTTAATTCTTTAGTTGATCAAAAAAAGACGATTGTTATAACGTTAGACTGTAAAATTGAAGAAATTCAAGATAAATTAACCGCAAGAATGATTTCAAGATTCCAAAAAGGAATAAATGTAAGAATTAACAAACCTAATAAAAACGAAATCATTCAAATCTTTAAACAAAAATTCAAAGAAAACAATCTAGAAAAATACGTGGACGATCATGTAATTCAAGAGATATCAGATTTTGACGAAGGTGATATTCGTAAAATCGAAGGTTCAGTAGCTACTCTTGTTTTTATGAATCAGATGTATGGTTCTACTAAAACCCAAGATCAGATATTAAAAAGTTATATTGAGAAAGTAACAAACAGGAAGAATTTAATCTTATCAAAAGACTCAAAATATGTGTTTGATAAAATTAAATACCATTTTAATGTTAGTGAAGAAGCCTTAAAATCTTCTAAAAGAAAAAAAGAAATCGTTCAAGCCAGACATATCTGTATGTACATTCTTAAGAATGTATATAACAAAAATCTGAGTCAAATTGGAAAGCTTTTAAAAAAGGATCACACTACAGTTAAACACGGTATAGACAAGGTAGAAGAAGACCTAGAAAACGACCCAAATCTAAAAAGTTTTCTTGATCTTTTCAAGAACTAGAGCCCAAAAAATCATTTAGACATTAAAAATTAAAGTATTAGAATTAATCTGTATTTCAATTAATTAATTAACCATTTAATTAATTTATCTTAGTAATTCTAATTTCTAAATTAGACTTTAAGACATGTTTAAAATTTTATTCTTTAACACTACAAAATCCTTTAAGTTGCACATATTCATTGTGCCAATCTTTCTAATCATAGAAAGCTTGACCACAGTATTAGTGCCTTACTTCATTTCGGATTTAATTAACTTTGGAATCATTGGAAGAGATAAAAACGCACTAACTCAATACTCCTTGATCTTATTGGGTGTTGCAGCTATCGGCTTCACGTTTGGTTATCTAGGAGGCAGATCAATCACAATTGCTTCTGTAGAATTCGCTAAACAATTGCGTGTTAACATCTTTGAAAGATACCAAAGTTTTTCAGTAAAAAACACTGATAAATTTGAAAAAGCAAGCGTTCTAACAAGAATGACAACTGACATTAACTTCATTCAGCAGAGTATCCAATCTGGTCGAATGGCAATAAGGGGAATGTCAGTTTTTTTATTTGCTCTTGTATTGATGTTTGTTACTAGTTGAAAACTAGGAGTTGCTTCAGTAGCAATTATGCCAATAATTATTACTGGAATTTTACTTGTTTATCGTTTTGTAATTGGTAATTACAAAAAACTATTTAAACAATATGATCAGTTAAATAATCTAACTAAAGAATCAATTGCTGCAGCTAGAGTAGTTAAGTCTTATCATCAACAAGATAATGAGATTCAAAAGTTCAATCGAGTAGCTGGTTTTATTTATAAAAACTTCACCAAGATTGAACGAATAACTGCATTAATCTCACCAATCGTTTTATTCTGTATTTATGCATTAGCTATTGCCATTGCTTGAATTGGTACCAACAACATAGTTGATGGCCAATTAGATATCGGAAGCTTAGCTTCAGTATTTGCTTATGCATTCCAAATGCTAATAAACTTATTACTATTAGCTGTTGTTTATGTAACGATTATTACTGCCAAACCTTCTAAAGATCGAATCATTGAAGTGTTAACTGAAAAGATCGATATCAAAGATAAGAAATATGCAATTGATACTGTAAGTAATTACGAAGTTGAATTTAAAGATGTTTCTTTTAAATATGTTGATACCAACCCACACCATAATCTAGATAAGATCAACATCAAGATCAAACCAGGTCAAACGATTGGTATTATCGGACCAACAGGTTCAGGTAAAACCAGTATTGTTAATTTACTTACTAGGTTATATGAATGTAATGAAGGTGAAGTATTGTTAAATAATACTCAACTTAGTAATTACAGTCTTAAAGCACTAAGGGATGCGATTGGAATCGTACCTCAAAAAAGCATTCTTTATTCAGGAACGATTAAAGACAATATCTTGATGGGCGGGAATTATTCTGATGAAGAAGTTGAGAAAGCAATAACTCAAGCCCAAGCTGCTGAATTTATTAATAAATTACCTAATAAATTAGATTCAGTTGTTGAACAAAACGGAACTAATTTTTCTGGTGGTCAGCGACAAAGAATTTGCATTGCTAGAGCAATGATTCGTAAACCAAAGATTTTAATCTTTGATGATTCAACTTCAGCTCTAGATACCAAAACTGATGCATTAATTCAATCTAGTTTTAACAACGATTTTAAAGAATCAAGCAAGATTCTGATCTCACAAAGAGTTTCATCAATAAAAAATGCTGATTTGATTTATGTCCTAAATAATGGTCATATTGTTGCAAGTGGAAACCATGAATATTTAATAGAAAACTCAGAACTATATCGTGAGATTAATCAATCTCAAACAGAGCAATAAAATTTATGAGTACTAAAGATCCAAACAAAACTCTAAAGAATAAATACTTCAATGAGCTGATAAAGTTTATTTGAAAAAATAACAAGTGGCAACTACTTATTGCTTTTTTCTTCATCATCATCTCGTCAGTAACCTTAATAGTTGTTAACAACTTTATTAAGGATTTAATTGATGATTATATTACTCCACTATTAAGAGAAAAAGCAACTAATCAACCACTTGATTTTAGTGGTTTAATGAAATATCTAGCCATTATTGGTTCTGTATTTATTTCAGGGGTAATATCAAACATTATCTATGGACAGATAATGGCTAAAGCCACACATGCTACATTATTTAAATTACGTAATAACATGTATGTGCATATGCAAGGGTTGCCTATCAAATATTTTGATACCACCAAACATGGTGACATCATGAGTTATTACACCAACGATGTAGATACCGTACGTAACTTGATTGTGCAAATTATTCCACAAACGTTCCAATCAATAGTGCAGATTGTTGTCATCTTTGGTTTCATGTTAGAAATCAGTGTTGTCTTAACACTTATTACAGTAGTGTTATTATTTCCAATGCTTATCTTTTTTGGCGTTTTTGGTAAGAAGACTAGAGTCAATTTTGTAGCTAATCAAAAAGAGATTGCTAACTTAAATGGCGTAATTCAAGAATACATTGAAACTCAAATGATTTCAAACTTGTTTAATTACTCAGACCAAGTAATTGACAAGTTTAATAAGGCTAATGATAAACAAGCTGCCATTATGAAAAAAGCTAATATCTTAGCTTCAATTGTATTCCCTGTAATGTACAACTACTCAAACGTGATGTACATTGTTGTAGCAATCATCAGTGTCTTTTTATTTGATACTTATGAAAACAAACCATTACTAGGTCAACAAATTACTTTAGGAGTGATCGTTTCATTTGTTGCTTTAGTAAGAGCGTTTGTCGGTCCGTTAGCTAACATCTCTCAAAATGTTAATTTTTTTGCTAGATCAAAAGCTGGCGCTGAAAGAATTTACACAATGTTAGATGAAAATCTTGAAAAAAACGAAGGTAAGATTATTCTTGATTACATTGAAAAAGATGAAAACGGTAATTGAAAAGTTGCTAACAAATGAACTAAACAGATCGGTTGAGTGATTAATGGTGAGATCAAACCATTCCAAGGTAAGGTTGAATTCAAGAATGTTAATTTTTCTTATGATGGTAAAAAACAAGTTCTAAAGAATATTAATATCAGTAGTTCTCCTGGAGAAAAGATTGCCTTAATTGGTAAGACAGGTTCGGGTAAGACTACGATAGCTAACCTAATTAGTCGTTTTTATAACGTTAGTGATGGTGAGATCTATTTTGATGATATTCCGATATCATCTGTTGATATTAACTCCATCCGTAAAGCTGTCGGAATTGTTTTACAATCAACAGAACTATTCTCGGGTTCAATTCGCGATAATATCGCTTATGGTAATAAGGAAGCTAAACTTGAGGATATTATTGAAGCAGCTAAATTAGCTAATGCTCATGATTTCATCATGACTTTACCTAATGAATATGACACTTATATTACTAATAATGGTGAGGGGTTATCTCAAGGTCAAAAACAATTATTAACAATTGCTAGAGTCAGTTTAATGAATCCAGCTATCATGGTGTTGGATGAAGCAACCTCAAACATTGATAGTAGAACTGAAAAAGTAATTAAAGAATCAATGGATAAGTTGATGCAAAACAGAACAACGTTTGCGATCGCTCATAGATTATCAACAATCAAGAACTCAAACCAAATTTTAGTTATCCAAGAAGGTGAGATCGTTGAACGTGGTGATCATGCTGAATTGATGGCTAAAAAAGGTTTATACGAATCGTTCTATCATTCTTCGTTTAACGAAGAGATGAATTAACAAAATATTTATTTTTGGTTATAATTCGATATAATTAACTAAGATAATGTCAAGCACGGCTTGGCGTTTTTGTTAATGTGTATTTGTAAATAGTTATGAAAAGAACATACCAACCAAATAAAAGAAAAAGAGCTAAAACGCACGGTTTTAGAGCAAGAATGGCAACCGCTTCAGGAAGAGCTGTATTAGCTGCTAGAAAAAGAAAAGGTAGACACATTCTAACCGTTTCAGACGAAGCAAGATAGTTTTTAACTTAATGACACGAGAAAATAGTTTAAAAAAAATAACTAATTTTCAAAGTTTAGTTAAGTCTAAAAACAAATATTATTCTAGTAATTACGTCATCTATGCTGAGAAAAACAGAGAGAACAAAATTAAGATTGGGATCTCTGTACCCAAAAAACTTTTTGCTAAAGCAGTAACTAGAAACAAGATCAAACGACAAGTTCGCAGTTTCTTTGACGAGTTTACTGATTGAAACAAAAGTTTAAACATATTAATTAAGGTTAATAATGTTAACTATCTAACCAATAGTTATTTAGCTAAGAAAAAAGAATTTTTTGACACCTATAAAAAGGTTGTCAATAAATTCAAAACCATTTAAATTAATGAGTAAAATACATTCTGAGATTACGACCCAGTCGTTTAATCCCTTCTGGAACGCAGCTACTCTAAAAGAGAAGTCAAGAATCGATCCAAATCTTAAAAAAGCTTTATCATACCTATGAAAGTTTTTAAAGATTTGTGTGTTTTTATTCTTGACTATCATCGGTTTATGAGGCTGTACCCAATCTTATTCTGAACCTTGAACAGTATCTAACCCTAGAATTGGTGTTGGTTTAGAGATTGGTTATAACTATGGGGTTACTGGTGATTATCGTTATGATCTAATCACTAGTAATATGGGTCCATATTTTAGCTTTTCAAATTATCAATTATCTTATGGACCGTTTTTAGCTTGATTTGTGTGACCTGCTAGTCAGATTATCTTACCGATCTTGTACCAAACTAGAGTTCCTTTAACTCAAGGAATTGACTACGGTTTAAATACAATCTTAGCGATCTTAATCTTATTGTTTATCATCAGATTAATTACGATTGGGATTACCTTAAACTCAACGCTTAATACTGAACGTATGAGCGAAGTCCAGGGTAAGATTGCTGAAATTAATGCCAAGTATAAAAACGCTAATGACACGCAATCTAAGAAGATGAAGCAAATCGAAGTGATGCACATTTATAAAAAGCATAAGATTAAACCAGCTGCATTATTCGTTCAAGGTTTTGTAACAATCCCGATCTTCTTAATCGTTTATAAGATGGTTTCTTTAACAAGACCAATTAAAGCAACAATCTTATTTGGTATCTGAGACTTATCAGTTACTCCAGGGACTGAAATTATTTCAGATATCAGTCGTAACTGAGTTTATATCTTCTTTGTTTTATTAGTTGTGCCAATGCAAATTGTGTCACAATGATTACCTCAGTTCTGAGCTACTAGACGTAATCGTAATGCGAAAACAACATCTCAAAAAGGATTAGAGCAATTAAAGAAAACAAGAAGAATTCAATGAATTTTAATCTTTGTGTTTGCTCTATTCCCAGTGATCACTCCATCAGCTGTAGGTCTTTATTGATTCTTAAACTCAATCTTTACAATCCTACAATCTTACATAACTCACGTGTTTATTATTAAACGTAGACAAAGAACAAAAACATTATCACGTTTAGACCAGATTCTTAACCGTGAACTCGATTAATGATTAATAAGATTAATAAGTTTTTTAAAAATAATGAATTTTCGCCTTCTAAACAAAGAGGGCAAAATTTTTTAATTGATCAAAATATCATTAATAAGATTGTTCAATCAGTGATAAATGTTAATCCTTCTAAGGTTTTAGAGATTGGTCCAGGTCTTGGAGCGATCAGCGAACAATTAATTAAAAAATATGGTGATGATTATCATGCGATTGAACTAGATAAGAAGTTGTTTAATCACCTTAATGAAGGATTATTAAAAGATCATGTTTTGCATGCTGATGCTTTAGATATAGATTGGATATCAATCTTTGATGAATTAGGTGACAATCCTACAATGGTGGGAAATCTACCTTATAACATCTCATCTAAGTTGATTAAGAAGTTTATCTTATCAACTTATCGTTGTGCAATCATCATGGTGCAAAAAGAGATGGGTTTAAGGTTGTTAGCTAAAAGCAATTCCAAGGATTATTCAGCTTTTAGTGTTCTATGTCAATATTCTTTAAATGTTAATAAGATTATTGAGATTAATGAGAATTCTTTTATTCCCCAACCTAAAATAAAATCAACTTTATTGTTTTTAGAGAAAAAAGACATAGCTTTTAATGAAGGTTATGAGAAGTTTTTAAAGTTAATATTTCTATCTAGAAGAAAGACTATCTTAAATAATCTTAAGACTAGTTATGATTCCAAGCTAATAATAGAGAGTTTAATTAAGCTTGGTTTTAAAGAAACAACTAGAGCTCAAGAGTTATCACCAATCCAACTGTTTAACTTATATGAATCATTATCGAAGTTATGCTAAGATTAATTTTTATTTAAAAATTAAGGAATACTGTCCAGAAGTAAAAAAGCATAAACTTGAATCAAAGATTGTTCTTGTTAAAGATCTTTATGACGATCTTTATTTAGACAAATCTGATAGTACTAAGATTGAATATTTTGATGAAGATAACAATCCTTTAAATTTTGATGATGATATTTTGCTTAGGACTAAGAAGTATTTAGAAAAAAAGTTAAACAGAACTTTTAATTTTAAAGCAAAAGTAATTAAAAGAATTCCGACTTTGTCCGGACTAGGATCGGCTTCAAGCAATGCTGCTATTTTAATCAATTGAATTTATCGAGAATTCGGAATTGCTAACTCTATTAGCTATTACGCAATAGCTACTGAACTAGGAAGTGATATCCCGTTTTTTTTATCTTCAAACGATTGTGCAATCATTAAAAATTTCGGTGATGAAATTGAATCATCTAGTTTAGATGGTTATGAAATAGACAGGCTTATTTTCAATAAACAAAAACCCAGTACAAAAAAGGTTTTTGAATTATTAGATCTTTCTCAAATTAAACCTGAAAATTTTAATGATTTAGAACAACCCTTTTTTAGTTTATTTCCGGAATTATTACCATCATTTGATCAACTAAAAAATAATAACAATATTGTTGTATTATCAGGAGCTGGTAGTTCCTTTGTCGTATTTAGAAAACTCAATAAAATATAATCAAATTAACTATGGTTTTTAAAAAAATTAAAGAACAGATTGATCACGCTTTAAAGCAACTGAACTTACCAACAGATGCTGAATATTTAATTCAACAAACTAAGAATATTCAGTTTGGGGATTTTAGTTCAAACGTTGCTATGGTTTTATCTAAACGTGTGAACAAAATTCCTGAAGAGATCGCAAACCAAATAATCGAAAAACTAAATCCTAACGAATTTGAAAATATCACTTTTTCAAAACCAGGATTTATTAATTTCTATTTAAGTAATCAAGATAAACTAGTTGTTCTTAAACGCTTACAACAAAACAATTATTCAGTTGAACAACTACCTAAAGAAAAACAAGAATCAATTAATATTGAATTTGTTTCTGCTAACCCTACAGGTTTCTTACATTTAGGTCATGTAAGAAACGCATACACTGGTGATGTACTAGGTAACATCTTAAGAGCAGTGGGTCATAATGTAACTAAAGAATATTGAATTAATGATTTAGGTAATCAAGTTTCTTTATTTGCTTTATCAACAATAATTAGATATTTAGAAAAATTAGGAATCAATAAATACGAATTACCAGAAGATTCATATCATGGCAAAGAACCTATTTTTGTTGCTGAAGAAATGGTCAAAGATTTTGGTAATAATTACCAAGATATTGAGATTAAAGACAACAAAATTGTTGATACAAACATTGCTAACGAATTAACCCAATACTGTACTAATAAAATGCTTCATTTTATTAAACAAGATCTTGAATCAATTGGGGTTAAGATGGATGTTTGAACTAGTGAAAAAGCAGTTTATCAATCTAATACTTTAACTGATCTATTAAACAATCAATTAAAAAACCATATTTATGAACAAGACGGTGCAGTTTGATTAAGAACCACCGATGGTGGTGATGATAAAGATCGAGTGATCTTTAAGGAAAACAAACAACCGACATATTATGGAACTGATATAGCTAATCACTACTTAAAATATAAACGTGGATTTAATCGATTAATCAACGTTTGAGGTGCTGATCACTTTGGCCATGTTTTAAGAACGACATATGCAGCAGAACTATCCGGAGTTCCTAAAGGTAAATTCGTTGTTGTCTTAATTGAAATGGTTAAATTACTTAAAGACAACAAAGAGATAAAATTCTCTAAACGTTTAGGTAATGCAATTAGTATTCCGGATATGTTAGAGTTTTTATCTAAAGATGCTTCTAGATGATTTATGCTTAATCAATCTTGAACTAGTGGTATCAAGATTGATGTTGATTTAACTAACAAGAAAGATAGTTCTAACCCAGTTTATTATGTGCAATATGCACATGCAAGAATTCATAAGTTATTAAGTAAAGCTCCAGACATAGATTTAAGTAAAGTAGATCTATCATTACTAAACTCTGATGTGGAAAGAACGATGATTAATCATTTAGCTAGCTTTGAACATTATGTTCATAATGTTGCAACAACTTATGAAGTTAATAAACTTTTAAATTTTGTTTATACATTAACTCAAAGTTTTCATAGTTGATACAACTCACACGAAATCTTAAATCAAAAAGATGATATCAAACACACTAGATTGTTATTAGCTAAAGCAATTAAGAATCTAATTAACTATATACTTACTTTATTTGGTATAGAAGCTGTAGAACAGATGTAGTTATCGATATGAGACAAAGAATTAGAGAGAAACAAAGTAGTAAACAACAAGGCAACAACCAAAAGAGTAGAAAAAAACAAGTTAAGAATAGGAAATGAATCTTGTGGGTTCTTTTGGTATTATTAATTGTTTTAGGTATTACTGCTTATTTCGTAGTTAATGAAGTACTTCCATCTGAAAAAGAGTTTACAAATAGAGACTTTTCAAGTAGTAGAAGTAATGATGATTTTGATCGTGTAACTGATTCTGATCCTAGCAGTGATACCTCTAACGAAACAGCACCACCAAGCGAAACCCCTCCATCTAGAGAAACTGTTCCTTCAAGTGAACAGTATAAAAAAGTTGGGGATCTAAGATTAATGAGTTGAAACACTCTTAATTTTGGAAGCAGATCTGAACCGACTAGCAACAAGTTTATGAATATCATTAGAACGATTCAACTTTCTGATGCTGATGTTGTTGGGTTAAGTGAAATCAATTATGATGATGAAGTTCTTGCTAAAAGATTAAACGACGCATTAGGTAGTTCTTGAAGCTATACATTTAGTGGTAAAAATTTTAATGAACAATACCCTAGATCAAGAGAATCAATTCTAATTTTATATAAGAATCAGGTTGTTCAACCAGAAGTATCTAAAGCAATAAATCCAAATAATACTTATACAAGACCGCTTTGGTACACTAAATTCAAAACCATTGGTTTTGATTATAGCTTCATCACCTTCTTTGGTCACTTTGATGCTCCTGGAACAAATGCTAACAACGGTGAAAAGGATGCTGTAGGTTTTAGTAGACAAGGTTCACAAGAAATTAAAGAAGCACAAGCAATAGCTACCGTATTTAGCGATCTTAAAAAGGAATATCCAGATACTGATATCATTGGTGCTGCTGACACAAACATAAGAGAAGCTAACAACAGAGTCTTTAATTCAGATCAATATTCTCTAAACTATATGAATTTTGATAATAACAGAGCATATTATCGAACAACTCTAAGCGAACGAAATGGTTATGCTAATTCTTATGACAAATGATTTGTCTATGATGCTAATACTCAAAACATCTTAAATAAAAGTGATATCCCTTATAAGGTTGATATCATAAATGCATTTAAAGATAAACTTTGGGATAAACAAAAAAGTTTATCAGCGTGATTAGCATCACCTAATGGAGTGAGAAATCCTAATCCAAGTGATTTCCAATTAATTAGGAATGTCTCAGATCATGCTCCAATTCTTTTAGATATTGATTTCAAAGCTAAATAAAAAATAATATTAGGATTAATCCTAATATTATTTTTCTATCGTTCTAGTTTATTTAAATATTATCGATTAATTAATAGTGAGAAACCACCCATAATCAATCCAGCTACGATTGGAGCAAAGATTGGAACTAAACCGTATCTGAAATCAGCAGATACTATGTTTTGCATTTTTTTACCAAATGCTTTAGTTGTTAAAAAGTAAACAAGTCTAGGTCCGAAATCTCTAGCAGGGTTGATTGCATATCCAGTTACTGAACCAATACTCATACCAATTGCCATAACAAAGAAAACAACTGTTAGTTTGTGATAGTCTCCAGCCATTACACCAGCTAATAAAATCATAGTTCCGATCATTTCGTATGAAATGTTTCTAAATCAAGATTTGCGGTGAGAAGGACCTGTACAAGAAGAAGCTTTTAATAGTTCAGCATCGTTTTCAACGATGTGTTTTCAGTTTAAGAAATTCAGGATTACTTGAGCTAGCATTGCACCCAGTATTTGCATAGCAATCATTCCAAATAATAAACCAAGATTAGCACCTCTTTGATTAATCATGAAATAAACAGTAACTGCTGGGTTTAAATGAGCGTGACCTTTTAAAACTTGGATGCTGATAGCCACACCACAAAATACAGCAAACCCTCAACCAAAAGCAATTAATAATCAATTAGCACCTACTTTTTTGGCAAACATATTCTTGAAATTGGCACTAGCACAAACACCATTACCAAGAATAATTAAAACCATGGTGCCAATTAGTTCACCTAATAGAATGTTAAGTGTGTCGTTCATTATTTAAGATCCACCTCTTTCATTCAATTAAATGTTCTTTTAACAGCTACATTTCAACCATGAACTAATTTTTCGACTTTTTCTTTATCTAGTTTAGGTTTAAATTCCTTATCAACTTTTACAAGTTTTTCAAGTTCTTTTAGATCTTTTCAATATCCTACAGCTAAACCAGCCAAGAATGTTGCACCTAATGCAGTTGATTCAATATTCTTAGGTCTAATTACATTAACGCCTGAAATTGATGATTGGAACTGCATGATGTATTCAGATCTAGTAGCACCACCATCGACTTTAACAACTTCGATCTTTTTACCAACATCAGAAGACATTGCTTTAATTAAATCATTAGTTTGGAAAACGATTGATTCAAGTGTTGCTTTAACGATGTGTTCCTTCTTTGTTCCCCTTTCAAGACCAAAGATTGCACCACGTGAATAAGAATCTCAATAAGGAGCACCTAATCCAGTAAATGAAGGTACTAAATAAACTTGGTGAGTATCTTGTTGAGCTGCTAAATTAGCATAGAAATCAGATTCAGCTGCATCATAAAGTAATCTTAATCCATCACGAACTCATTGGATGGCGGCTCCCGCAATAAACACAGAACCTTCTAGTGCATAAACAGGTTTTTTCTTACCCAGTTGTCAAGCAACTGTAGTCAACAGTTTATTCTTAGACATAATTGGTTTTTCACCTATATTCATTAAAGTAAAACAACCTGTTCCATAGGTGTTCTTAACCATACCTGGTTTAAGACACAATTGACCAAATAGTGCAGATTGTTGATCACCAGCAACACCTGTAATAGGAACTTTAGCAGTAGCGCGTTGAGATCATAAACTAGGTTCTACATAACCATACACTTCTGAAGAAGATTTAACTTCTGGAAGAATAGATCGAGGTATTTCAAATAAGTCTAATAATTCTTGATCCCAATCCATTGTGTGAATATTAAATAATAATGTTCTTGATGCATTTGATACATCAGTAGCGTGAACTTTACCACCAGTTAGTTTTCAAATTAATCAAGAATCGATTGTTCCTGCTAATAAGTTACCTGCTTTTAGAGTCTTTTGAGCTAAAGGAACATTCTTTAAAATTCAACGAATCTTAGTACCTGAGAAATAAGGATTAATAATTAAACCAGTTTTTTCTCTAACCATATCAACGTGTTTTGTTAGAGTTTCGCAATATTCACTAGTTCTTCTATCTTGTCATACAATTGCATTATAAACTGGAAGACCAGTTTCTTTATTCCATAAAACAACAGTTTCACGTTGGTTAGTAATACCAACAGCTTCCACATTTACTGATTTAATTTGGGCTTTATTCTTAACTGATTGCATTGTAGATAGTTGAGTATTTCAAATCTCTAATGGATCATGCTCAACTCATCCACTTTGCGGAAAGTATTGCGTAAATTCGTTTTGTGCTACACTTATGATTTTAGCTTGGTGATCAAATACGATTGAACGACAAGATGTAGTTCCCTCGTCTAATGTAATAATGTATTTTTTCTTTTCCATAATTTGTCTTTCAAATATTTATTAGTAGATTTAGTTATTAGAAAACGTCAATTTTGTAATCAGGTTTGAAGTTTTCTCTTGGAGTTAACTTTAGGTCTAATAGGTTAGCAATCTCAGAAGCGATTGCAGGAGCTGATGATAGAGCTGGAGATTGCATTCCAGCAGCTAAAATAAAGTTTGGATTATTCTTACTTTTTCTAATGACGAAGTCATTAGTTTCAACATCAATTGGTCGTGAACCAGCTAGCGTTTTAATTGTTCTTTCAATCTTTAATGAAGGGATAATATCTTTACCAATCTTTCCGATTAGATCTCATTTTTCTTGAGTTACTAAAGAAATATCTTCCTTAGAAACACCTTCTTGTGCAGTTGGTCCAACTAAATAATGTCCATCTAGAGTTGGAGCAATAATTACTCCTTTACCATGAATGGTAGGAACCTTAAATAAAACAGATTTCGTTAAGTTTTTATCGTAGTTATCTAAGATACGATATTCCCCTCGACGAGTAGTTTGTTTGAAATCATCAAAACCAAATTTGTTTGCTAACTTATCTGCATAATGCCCTGCAGCATTAACAATTTTTTTTGCATAGATCTTATGTTCGTTATTGATGGTAATAACAAACTGATCGTTTTCATATTCAATGTTAGTTACTTCAGAGTTAACTCTTAATCGTGTACCATTTTGTTTAGCTGCACCTAATAAAACCCTAGTTGCTTCTACTGGATGAATTGCTACTGAAGAGGTACATAATAAACCACCTTTAACTTCTGGATTAACATTAGGTTCTTTGTTAAGAATTTCTTGAGTGGTTAAAACTTTCAAATCTTCTTTTCTTAATCCGTTTGTTAATCCCCTTTCATATAACATGTGAACATGTTTCATTTCTTCTTCATTAAATGCAAGAATTAATGAATCAATTTCAACTCTAGGGAATTCTAAGTGTTTAAACCACTCTCTTCATTTCAAGTTACCTTGAAGGTTTAATTTAGCCTCTATTTTATGCGGTTCAGGATCAAAACCACCATGAATTAAACCTGAATTACCTAATGATGTTTCATTGGCTACTTTCGGATTTTTTTCTAGAACAACAACATCTAAGTTGTATCCAGATAATTCGTATGCTATTGAAGCTCCAATTATTCCTGCTCCAATAATAGCCACATCAAAATGTGTCTTGTGTGTACTCATATTTTGTAATTTAATTGTTTTCTATATCTGTACACTTTTATTGTAATTCTGATGGGTTTACAAATTTATTAAGCCTAAAAGCTGTGAAACGATTCTTGGTAACAGAATTTTTATATTTTTAATTTAACGTTTTTAAAAAACTTCAGTTTTGACTAAATTAAAAAATAAATCACCTTCTTAAGAATAAGAAGGTGATTAGAAATATATTTAAATAAGTTTTATTTATCTTAAATAAGATTAGTAACCATTAGGGAATATTGCAGTTACTTTAGAACTACTTTGAGTAGTTCCTCCATTTGACGCAGGTCAAGTAAATCCGTTAGGATAAAACAGACTTAAGTTACTTCTATATGATCTAGTTTGGTGAGGGAAACCTTTTTTATCGATTAGGTTGTAAGCGTAGTTAACGATATTTGGATCATTTTTAGCTCTGATATTAGCGGCCTGTACAAATGGTGCAAAAGTTCCAGTTTTTGAAACGTCACCAAAATCTGCTCTAGAATCAATTCCATCGTAGATACCAACAATTTGACCAAAATCGTTGTACACTACTGAACCCGATGCCCCATGATATAGTGATGAGAATTTAGTCGAATAGTTGAATCCGTAGCGATCAATAAACGGTCTGTTTCAAAGTTGAGTATAGATACTAATGTTATTAGCATCAAATCAAGTTCTTGATGTTGCCGATTCTGTAGATGAACTATAACTTGGTACGCTAAATAGATCTTTATTAGGTAATCAAGCTTGTCGAGGTACACGGAACCGACCGTTAGCATCCTGATCTAACATTTCTGTGTATCTTTCAGATGGATTATTTTGCATTCATACAGTTTGTAATGAATTGTTTCTTGGATAACCAGCTATATAGATATCTTTAGCGTTATCAATACCATATTTGTAAGAAGGTTTACAAGAAGCTAATCCTTGATTTTTAGAAATGTAATCTAAAGTAGGGAAGAAATTACCTGTTTCTGGATTGTAGTTAGGGAGATGAGCTGTAGTTTTAATTCTATTTACGTAAGAATCAACAGCTTTAGTTGAATCAGTTATTCAACCTTTAAGTGTGTCATCCGCCTTGGATAGATCAACGTCTAATTCCAAGATTCCAAAGTCAGTGTAGAAAGAAATCTTACCATCGTATTGTGTAAATTTTTCTCATCTAGCTATTTCTTCACTATCATTAGTAGCTCTAGCTTCTTGAAGTTTTCGAGTTTTGAATTCTTCTCATTTTTCATCAATTTGAGATTTGTATTGATTTAAAGCGTGGTCATCTAAATAGTCAACAGCTGCAAAGATGATTTTAGGGTTAGTAAATGCGTCAGTATCTTTGTCTTCTTCAAAAAAATTACGATCATTTTTTTGCTGATTATGCAAGTAATAAACCATGTTTACATCAGCAGAGTCTTTTTGATTATTAGGTTGAGGATCGAAAGTAGGAGTATTCTTAGATTTACCTATACCAAATCCACTCGGTTTATTACCTGTAGGATCTGAATATGATAACATATCATCTATTTCTTTAGTATTGGTATTACCATACATACCAATAACATGGAGGTTAGTTGCTATAAATAATTTTAATTGGTTACTATTAGCTGAGTTTCTAGCATAATCGAGAACTCATCCTGTACCTTGACCAACTACTGGAGTAGTTGTTCCATTATTTTCTGTAAAAACTCCTGGTCTGATAGAGAAAGTACGGTCGTATATTTCTTTATAGATAACTTTTTTATCAACAGTTGTATATCTGTCTTTTACGTAATCAGGGTATTTGTTTTGTTTTTGAATAAATTCTTTAGTGACACCTGCTCCAGGGAACGGAAATCCATTTGGGAATCCAGGAAAATTAGCAGGAATAGGTGGTGGCACACCATCTTCGCGAAGTGAGTTTTGATTACTAGGTGTAGTTTCACCTGCTGTACCAGTAGTTTCTCCCTTATCCATCATTGTATCTGGTGGACAATCATTTGGATCATGTTCAGGTACAGTTGCAGAAGTATTATTAGTAGTTGTGCTTGAACTATCACTCTTCATAAACCCATCGATTCTAAAATCGAAATCTTTAGCATCGCCAGGCTTGTTTTCAACAGATACATCTAGCTTAAAAGATAAAGTACCTGACTGGTTATCAGCTACAAAATTCTTCGCAACAAAATTAATATTATCTAGTTCTTTTTGATCTAAATTCTGATTAACTTGGAAGTTGAAAAAATTAAAATAGTTCTTCTCAGTTATTACGCTTGGAAGAATTTTTGTTTTATCTTGATCTTTATTAAATACGACTGAAATGTCGTTCTTATTTAAAGTGCTAAATATCTCTTCTGCACTTTTATTTACTGGAGTTTGCATCTTCTGACATGAAGCAGCAATAAAACTCACAGAACTTAATCCACATAACAAATTAAATCAGGCACTTTTCTTAATCATTTATAGTAACCTCTGATTTATTAATAATTAATTATAAAACATCTAACTGAAAATAGGTAAATAAATATGGATCTTTTAAGACGTTAACACCCTTCTGCAGAGATTTAATAAAGTAAATTGTAAGATTTAACAGTCAATTTGAATCACACTTTTTTACACTAACAAAACAAAAAAACAAAGTTAAGATCCAGCTCTCTTTTCGCCAAACCTTAACTCCCTGATTCTTATCTTCTTAACTAATTTTATTTTTTAGCTTTTGATATATTAGCTAAATGTTCTTCTTTGATCTGTTTAATCTTTTCATCAATAATTAATAGATCTTCTGACATCTTAAATGTGTTGATTAGATCAGCACATTTCTTTTTTTGATACAGTTGATTTTCAATAAAAAAACCAACAAAATTATACGTACCAAAATCTTTGTTAATTAAAGCTACTTCAGCAATCTCATCAAAAGCTGTTGCTGTAGCTTTTTGCTGCTCAGATACTGCTTCTAAAATTCCTAATGGTTCAGTTGAATCAACTGGTTTAGGAGCTGCTAACTCATTAGTTCTAATTCATTGCTCATTGATTCTTAAGTATCACTCAATCTTTTGAGCATGTTCTAATTTCTCTTTAGCTCAATCATATAATAGCGCGCTAAAATGATCCATACCGTATTCGTCAATTCTTGCCGAATACTCAAACATCATTGTAGCCGTAGCCATTTCGCTATTATATTGGTTATTTAATAACTTTCGAACATTACTATTCATTTGTTTATCCTAGATAACAACAATCATATTGATATATTATAAATTAACATTTATAAATCATCAAGATGGATAAAAATAATCATATAAAATTATAATGATTAGCTTTATTAAATGCAAACAAGAAAACTTCAAGATTTTTTAATTAGTACTGTTACTTTATTAAGAGAAACGATTAAGAATAAAAAAGTCATCATCCCATTGAATGGGGGTGTGTTTTCTTTTGTATTAGCTAAGATTACTAAGATTGCTTTAAATAAGAATCTGATCTGTATTTATATCGATAATGGGATGATGCGTCATAATGAGGTGGCTAAAAAGATCAATTTTTTCAGAGAAAAACTTGATCTTGAAGTCTGACACATTGATGCTAAGGAGTTGTTCTTAAACAACTTAAAGAATCAGATCAGTTACGCAGATAAGAAGAAAGCAATTGATGATACTTTTTTAGAAGTAGTGATGCAAACAATCGTAGATATTGGTGAAAAGATCGATTTTGCACTACTAGGAACTTGTTTTGATGATCTTAATCAGGGATTGAATATCTCAATGGCGTTAGCCAATGATGTTTATATTTTTGAGCCATTAAAACACCTAACGCTTGAGCAAGTTACTCAACTAGGAGAGTTGTTAAGTATTGATTCTGATTTTTTATACCAAAGAACTTTACCTTTATCAGGGTTTGGTTTAATGGTTGAAGACGAAGTGACTGAAGAAAAGATCGGGATTCTTAAAAAGGTTTATTATCTGATTGATAAGGCACTAAATCCCAATTCTCAAAAAAAGTTTGAGATGTCAATCAGACAAGATTACAAGGATAAGAGCGCACTTAATCTTTATATCGAATTCAATCAACCTG
The DNA here is from genome assembly GCF_014068355.1 of Mycoplasma tullyi. Classification (NCBI taxonomy): domain Bacteria; kingdom Bacillati; phylum Mycoplasmatota; class Mollicutes; order Mycoplasmatales; family Mycoplasmataceae; genus Mycoplasma; species Mycoplasma tullyi. The sequence goes on from NZ_CP059674.1 coordinate 18,897, forward strand.
TATCAGATGTACAGATTAAAAAAATAAAAGACCAAATCAGTGGTCTTTTATCTAATATTAAAAATATCTTTATTAAGGTTTAGATTTCTCTAATGTGTGAAACCACTAATGGATTGCGGTGTTTGTTTCTTCAGATGTAGAAACGGCAACTATCGTGGATAATTTTCTTTAGTTCATGCTCTGAATATTTTTGGTTTTTAGCCAAATATTCATTAGCATGAGTTTTGATTTCATAAGCAATCTTGGTCATTAAACCATGACTTTCTTTTAGATAGAAACAACCACTAGATTTTAATTTAGGTAAAGTTTTGATCTGTTTGGTTGCTTTATCAATTACGATCGTAATTGCAAAGATTCCCTCTTCAGATAACACCTGTCTGGTGTTCATAATTCTTTTAACGTTAGGTGAAACAGATTTACCTTCGATGAATAGAGGTTCAGCGTCGATCGTTTCGTTTGTATAATACAGTTCACGATCGATTAGATAAACGATCTGACCGTTTTTATGTAGCGCAACGTTTTCTGGATCAAAACCACATTTTGACGCAATTCTTTTTAACGATGCAAACATCTTATATTCCCCGTGGATTGGGAATAAATATTTAGGTCTAAGCAAGCTTAACATTAGTTGAATCTCTTGCATCGTTGCGTGACCTGAAGCATGCAATTTTAATGTCGGAGAGTTTTCATAAATTGAAATTCCCTCTTCTTTAGATAACTCGTTAAGTAGACGTTCAACCGCTGCATAGTTACCCGGAATCGGGTTAGACGACATGATAATTGAATCTGTCTTTTTAAGTTGGATTCAAGGGTGTCGTCCACTTGCTAACATATTAAGTGCAGCCAACTCTTCTCCTTGAGAACCCGTACAAAAGATCATGATCTCGTTATCAGGATGCTGTTCTACATATCTAGATTCAACAATATCTTCATCCCTAAGATTGATATAACCAACATCTCGAGAGATCGATACGTTGTTATCCATTGATTTACCCAATAAACAGATCTTACGACCGTGTTGGATAGCAATCTCAATTACTTCACTAATTCTCGTAACGTTTGAAGCAAACGTTGATAGAATTACTCGACCATGAGCGTGCTTGATAATATTTTTAATATTATCGTAGATTTCTTTTTCAGAACTTGAAAACCCTGGAACTTCAGCATTCGTAGTTTCAGTCATAAACACATCAATACCACGTCTAGAGATTTCAACGACTTTGTGAATATCTAATTCTTCATTACCAGCATTAAAGTCAAAACGGTAGTCACCACTTTCAACAACATTACCATTTGGTGTTTGAATACAAACACCAAATGCATCTGGAATCGAGTGACACACTCGATAAAAGTCAATTTTAAAGTGTTTAGTACTAAATTGAGATTGATCGTTGTATGAAACGATCTTATAATCGTTTAGATTATGGTGTTCATGTAATTTTTTCTCAATTAATTTAGTTGCCATCAATGGCGCATAAATTACAGGAACACTAACTTCCTTTAATAAATAAGGAATACCCCCGATGTGGTCTTCGTGACCGTGGGTGATAACTAATGCTTTAATTTTGTGCGCATTAGCTTTTGCATAAGCAAAATTGGGAACAATCCCATCGATTCCTAATAACTCAACTGAAGAGAACTTGATACCACAGTCTACGATGACTAATTCGTCATCGTATTCGATACCATACATGTTTTTTCCTACTTCTTCAAGTCCACCAAAAGCAAAGATTTTGGTGGGTTTTTTATTAGGATTAATATCTTTAAAATCCTTAATCATTCTTAATATTCTTGTATGTTAATGTTTAGTATTTTAATACTAATGTTTATCTATTGAAAAATAGAATTATCATAATTATATATGATTATTTAAGTTTTTAATTTCGAGTTGGTTTGATGGGTTAAATACAAATTAAAAACTTAATGAAATGAAGTTGGCTTAGTGTTTGAGTGAGTTCTAAGTTTATTATTTAACAAATCAACGAACCAACTAAATAATAAGAAAGAAGATTTTAAAAACTGACTTGATATAAATATATCAACCCTCAAAAATTTACCCCTAAATCGTTCAAAAACTTCACTAAAACCAGACCTTCCAAGAATATGCCCATTCCCAAAAATAACGATTTGGTATTATAATAAGTACTATCTTTAGTTATTTAAATATAAGTGTTTAATTTAATTAAGAGTGTTATCCGATCTTTTAAAAAAGCTAAAGTTGCATTAATTAGTTTAACCTTTTTAATCTTTTTATCTTCTTTAACTTATTCATTATTAGATAACACGAATAAGAACCTAGAAAGCTCGTATGCTTATGTTAATCAAAAAGGTAATGCGGCTGATTTAGTCATTAATGAAAAATATGACTTTGGGACACTTCAATTTGATTCACAACCATCAATTGTTAATCCCAATGTAGATTTATCTAATACTAATAAGGTTCATATCTTCTTATCACCCGAGTCAATTACCCCGTATTTAAATACGATTATTGATCACGATAGTGCTAATATTTATACAAACTTAATTAGTTTTGATCTTAATTTAAATAGCAATCTATCTAATCAACAAAAAATCAATCTCGTTCAAAACGAGATTGTTAATGCTTCTAATCGATTAAGAAACCAATTACAATCTGATCCTAATGCTAAGATTGATAAGATCTTAAATGAAGAGAATATTGAGTTCGAACGATATGAATCACTGGATGTTAGTGAAGGTGATTTACAAAAGAAGATCGTTCGAACTAATAGCGATTATAAAGTCGATAAACTAGTTTTATATGATGGTCAGATGATTAGTAATGCTGGTCATAATTATCAACAGATTGTTGATCAATTTGTTAAATTAAAAGCTGATTATAATCAGCTTAGACCCGAACAAATCCCTGGCTTTATTAAGGATAATCAAGATTTAAAATCAATCTTAACTATAGTTTTAACTGGGATTAATGAAAAGACGAACAATGCTAATTTAGCTAAATTTGTTGATGCTGCTAAAAAGGTTGTTAACAACCAACCTTTAGATAGCAACGATCAACAAAGAATCCGAGAGTTTATTAATACTGAAACTAACCCAATTAATAATAATTGAAGTATTAATTTCCAATGGAAATATCAGATCGTTCCTTTAAGTATTAGATTAATTAATCCAAGTAGTTACTTTGTCATTGTTTCAGCGAGTAACTGAAAACAAGATCAAGAACTAGATGGAAAAATGATCTTTAATGATCAAGAAGTAATTGATCAATTAATGTCACTTAATGGTGATGCTTTCATGGAAAGATTTAATATGATTGATGATCGATTCAAGATTCATATCGATCAGACATCATATTTAATTCTTGGGACTGGAGTTAGCCCTGAATTTGTTTATCCAATTTATAGTTTTACGAACTTTATTCCCAACCCAACCAGTCAAAGAATTTATTACGTTAATGATTATGGGTATTCACGATTACGTGAAGCGTTTAGTACAAACCCGATTGAAACTAATATTGTTGGTCGATTTAAAAATCGTGAACTAACCCAAGCGCAACGTCAAGCAGCGCTTGATAAGATTAATGATTGAGCTTCAATCAACATGGCGTGGCCGCCTAACTTTAAATCGGCTTATTTTTCAAATGATTTAAGCAACATTTTAAATTTAACAGCGGCACGAACTACGTTTATTCCTTCTTTATTAAATACGATTAAAAACACGTCATTAATGCTGATGGCAATCATTATCTTATTGGCATTAATGGTGGGGATATTAATAGTTAAAAACTACATTGATAAGAACCGCCAAACCCTAGGTATCTTATTAGCCAACGGTTTTAACAAAACTAAGATTAATTTATCAATGGCAATCTTTAGTTTTATTCCCTCACTAATCGGAGGAATGGCTGGATATATCTTGGGATATATCTTACAAAAGGTAGCCATCAATGCGTTTAGTAGTTTCTGGTTTATTCCAGTTGAACTAAGACAGTTTAGTGCAACTGCTTTAATTACATCTTTCTTTTTACCTGTAGTTATCTTTGGGTTTACTAGCTTTTTAGTATCAGTTTATCTGATGCGAAAAAACGTTGTTGATTCATTAAAAAATGATAGTGAATACAAAGTAAGTAAGATTTCGGTTTTTGTTAAAAAACCAATATCGATTCTATCGATCATGAGTCGATTCAGAATCTCGATTGCTTTTAACTCAATGTGGAAGTTGTTCTTATTGTGTTTATTATCATCTGCCACAATGATTGTGTTGATCTTTTCTTTATCAACACTTAGTGTTTATGATAAAGCTAAAAATGATACTTTTACAGCTAACAACTATAAATACTATGTTGATTTGGCGACACCAACTCAACAATCAGGTTTAATTAAATTCCAAGAATTTAAAGATTTAGGTAAAACTGATCCAGTTTTACCAGGTTGAGAAGATCATAAGAATTATTTCTTGGCTAACTCTAGAACTGATCCAAACCAAGCAGGTTGAGACAACCTACATATCGTTGGTTTAAGCGATATTATTGACCAAAGTTCAAAGATTACGTATCTTAAGAACTATGTTCAATCTAAGATTGGTTTGGACTATTTAATCGGTCTAGGGGTGTTGAGTGCTAATCCTTGAAGTTTATCAAGTTCGTTGATGCCTTCTAACCAAGCAGCTGCTTCTGAAAAATCTTATGAGATTTTTCTACAAGCAATAGCTAACAATGTTTATCCTAAATTAAAAACACCAGCTGATAACGATCCAAGTTATTACATTAAGATCGTGTTTGATCCTCAACTAAACCGTAATGTGTATGAAATTAATCAAGATCAAGCATTACGTGGTGGGGTTTTAAAACCTGAATTTATTCATTTCTTGGTTCAACAATTTGAGAATATCTCAAACAACACTTACGGTTTAGTTGACTATAAGATCACGTATAACGTGATTGGTTTAGGTGCTAAAACAATTGGTAATATCAAAGACAAAGAATCACCTAAGTTCGCTTATACAAGAATCGATGTTACAACTGATAACGATCAAAAATTCCAAATTAGAGGAATTAAGGATTGAGTTAAAACAACTAATCTAAATGACATCGATCGCGATGCTTATTTAGGACCGATTTTAATTGATACTAACAACAAAGTTATTAACCAAGAATTGTTTGCTAAAACTGATGAAAACCCGTTAATTATTAACGAATACGTTGCCAAAAACAACAACTGAAAAGTTGGTGACACAATCGATTTCACGATTACTAATCGTGTTGATCGAATTTCGGATAAATTAAATATTATCAACCACGAAGAATATTTAAAAAACCAAAAAGTTAAGTTTAAGATAATTGGAATTTCAAATGCAGCCAGAGACAACGATCTATACACATCTTATGATTTAGCCAACAAACTTCTAGGTTTTAGTGATTTCGAAATAGAACACAAATTACCATTCAATGGTTACTACTCAGATGATTTAGATGCTTTTGAACGATCAACTCCTTTATTCTCAGAATCGGGTTTATTACCTTCAACATCTAACTTCTCAGTTGATAATAAACAATTACAAAAGATCATTCGTAATAGTGTTCTTAATTTCCAATCTACACGTAAATTAGCTAATCCCTATGATCAATTATCTAGTACAAGACAAGCTTATGTTGATGACTATAAAGCTTTATTAGTAGCACTAGGTGATGTTAAAAATCTTAATGATAATTCGAACAACTATCAACAATGAACTGAACTAAAAGCAGATGATTCATCTGTTGGGGATTACATTAAAAAACTAGTGAGTGTGTATGGTGCATTACCATACAACACGATGATTAACTTCTTATATAATAGTAGTTCTAATCGTACAATCTTTGAGAATATCTCAAAGACATCATTAACGATTCAAAATGTGATTGTTGCCATGATCGTACCAATCGTAACCTTGATCGTAATCTTGATCTCAAATATGTTGATTGATGAATTAAAAAAGATTGCGATCAGAATGAAAGCATTAGGCTTTTCTGATCGTGCCATCATCTTTTCATTCTTATCAATTTATATTCCGGTATTTATCTTTGGGTTATTGGTTGGTGGACCGTTATCGTTAATCTTGGTTAACATTTATAATTTAATCATTTTAAAATCAGCTTCAATTGCAATATTCACCACGATTAGCATCTTCCATGTATTAGGAGCACTAACTGGTGTTATGGGGATCTTCTCAATCTCATTCTTCTCAAACTGATACACATTAAGAAGAATGAAGATCGCTCAAGAGATTAAGAATTATTAATGAATGCTATGTCGAATTTTGAGTTAACTAAACAGATAGAACAAGTAAAGATTGCCAATGATCTAGATTATCTTGTTCTAGATTGAGAACAACCTACAGTTAATTTTGTTAATAACTTTGGTGAGTTTAATAGTATCTATAACTCGTATATTAACAATGTGATTTATCACATGCGTCAAAAGACAGAAGCAGTTTCTTTATTAAGACCTAATTTTCGAATCCAAGTTAATAACTTTTGTAATAACTTGCTTTATTTAAAGCAAACACTAGATAATACTTATGGTAAGATGTTTGCTTATGAAAATTATCAAACCAAACAAAGACAATATTTAGTTAAGAAATTCATTGATCACGTTAATGAGCTAAGTAATCAATTAATTTATCACATTAATGATTTTATCTTTGAACTTAAGCAAAAGAAAAGATCGGTTGAAAGGAAACCATTTGTTAGAAGTATGCAAGAATACGAAGCGATTCTTAAACAAGAATCGCTTGCAATTATTGAATACTTCAAGAAGTTAGAGAATAATATTTCAGACGATAGTTATCTAGATTCTAGTTGGATTAAAAAGACCGAAGTTTCAATTAAGCAAAGAGAAGCTAAGATTAAAGACTTTTTTAAAGTCTTACATTTAAAGAACTTTGCAAAAGTTAAGTTATCAAATATCTATAAAAAGATCGATAAGTTTAAGCAAAATTTAGAAACTGCGTTTTGAAATCTAGAGGTTAGTAAAGTTGAGATCTTAAATAAACCTCATAAGATTAAACAAACCAACCCGATTAACCCTGGGTTTGTTATTGATCTTAGAGGTGTGACGAAATATTACTCTAATGGAGTGACGACTACCAAAGTTTTAAAAAATGTGAACTTGCAAATTCCGTGAGGGGAGTTTGTTGTGATCTTAGGTCCGTCTGGTAGTGGTAAAACAACCTTATTAAATATTATCTCGGGAATGGACCGCGCAAGTAGTGGGATTACTTTTGTTGCCAACAAAAATTTAATTGGGTTGTCTGATACCCAATTAACCAAATTTAGACAAGATAATATCGGTTATATTTTCCAACAATATGGGTTGTTGCCAAACTTAAACGTTAAAGAAAATATTGAAGTAGGGGCATACTTGCAACGCGATGCTTCTAAACGTAAAGATATTGACGAATTATTAAAAAGCATCGGGATGTACGAACAACGCAATAAGTTGCCTACTGAACTTTCAGGGGGGCAACAACAACGTGTTTCGATTGCAAGAGCGATTGCTAAAAACCCAACCGTTATCTTTGGAGATGAACCTACAGGTGCATTAGATGGTGAAATGACTCAAGTTGTTCTAGAAGAATTCGTAGAAATTAATAGAAAAAATAGAACAACATTAATTATTGTTACTCATAACCCATTGATAGCTGATATAGCAACAATGGTGATAAGAGTGGGTGATGGAACGATTAAATCAGTTACTCGAAACGAAAACCCGAAATCGGTTAAAGAGATAGAATGGGATTAGTTCATGAGTCGTTAATATTGAAATAATATTAATTGATCTATTGAATTAATAAGAATTTCACCTAACCTTAAAATGATATTTTAAGATACGTTTTCTTGCTAGGTTATCTTTTTAAATATTATTATTACTAAACTTAGATTTTAAAAGTTAGGAGGGTATTAAACTATTGTTAATTAAATTTAGGGGTGATTAAAAAAATTATTCTTCTTTTTAATTACTTCGCACAATATATTTAATAAGTAAGAGTTGAGCAAGGACCTAAATTTATAAAGTAAATTAAACTAAATAAACTTTTTATATTGATAATAGTTATATTCAAATAATTATATGAACTCTTTTAATAAGAAAAGAACGATTGCAAAGATATGTGGATCAGTATTCACATTTGTGATTCCAGCAATGGTTTTAAGTAGTTGTACTGGGCTTAGTTTAGTACAACAAAACTTTTCAGACATTAACGGGACAAACAATCGCCGTTCAAACAATAGAATTAATAATCAAAATTCAAATCGCTCTAGTTTACCAGGAGTAACAGATCCTAGTGTTATTGGTCAACCTGACAATCAAGATAATCCAACTCAACACGAAGATAGTAATCCGCTTTCTTCAAGTAAACCGATTATTAATTCTTCAGAACAAGGTAGACCAGTTCGAATAATCCCAAGTGGTTCTAGTGATCAAGGAAATATTGCAACTACAACTAGTTCAAGACCGTTTGCTAGTCAACCTAGTAACGAACAAATCCCAAGACCTTTCTCTACGATAAGAATATCTAGTAATGATCTAACAAATACTGGTTTATTAGGGGCTGACAGTTCTGATGTAGTAATTAATTTAGCAAACAATAACATTACATTAGGAAGCACAATTAAGAACTACTTCAGTACTTCATTACAAACAGTAAAGTTATTAGAAATCTTTACTAATGGTAGAGGAAGTTATAATCCAAACTTCATTTTTACAGATAAAAAACCTTCTGACTGAAAAACATACGCAGATAGCAATTCTTTCTATGTAAGTAATGGGACAAGAGGTCAAAAAGCTGTAACAGTGCTTAACTTTATATTTAACAGTATTGAATACACTAAGATTAACAATTTAATCACTGTTAACAATTTAAAACCAAATGTTGTAACTAGAACTGCTGATTCAAACGCTGATTTAGTGTTATTCTCTTCACACGTTTCAGACAACTCTTTAATCAACAATAGTTTCTTACAGTTTAACGTTGTAACAAGTAATAACAAATTACCATTCACGCTAGATTTAAAAGAACATTCAATTACTTTTGATAATTTAACTTTAGAAAAACGAGTTTATTTAGATAAAAACAGATCTTCAGATACAGTTAGAAACTGAATCGTGTCATTAGGTAAATTTACTGTTTACAACGCCTTCTAACTGGTTTAAAATTTTACTTATCATTTAGTCTATATCCAATAAAAACCAACTACACTCAGCTAAAATATATTTTCATTTAAATACCACTAACCCTAATAGTGCGTAGAAACTTAAATGATAATTTAATATTTTATAATTTTCATTAATTACATATGAATATTAGAATAGGCCAAGGCTTTGATAGCCACAAACTAAAAACTAAAAAAAACAGTGAAGTTTTTTTAGGTGGAATACCAGTAAAGTCTGATCAACAAGTAATTGCTAATTCAGACGGAGATGTAGTGCTTCACGCATTAAGTGATGCTGTTTTAGGGTGTGGTTCCTTTGGTGATATCGGTATGTATTTTGATGAAAACGATCTGTCTAATAAAGGATTAGATTCTAAAACGATCTTGAATTACTGCTTAAAGTTAATTAAAAAACTTAAGCTAGAATTTGTTAATATCGATTTAACAATCTTTGCTCAAGATATTAGAATCGATCCAATCAGATTGGAAATCAAAAGTTCTTTAATGAAATTAACAGGTTGTAACAATGTTAATGTCAAAGCTAAAAGCTATGAAGAACCTAAAAACGAAATTGCGTGTTCATGTGTAGTTCTAATGAATACTAATAAGTAAAACAATTATGGCTAAATTAAACTACACGATTGAAAAAATTCTAATAACTAACGAACAGATTAATGAAGCAACAGTTAAAGCTGCTGACTGAATTAATCAAACTTATAAAGATGATGAAATCATTATGGTAGGGATCTTAAAAGGATGTATTCCTTTTATTGGAAAAATCATCGATAAGATCGAATGCGAAATGATTTTAGACTTTATGACCTTAAGTTCATTTAAGGGTGAGACTAAATCACAAGGTACTCCTAAGATTGTTATGGACTTAGCGTACGACGTTGCGGGAAAAAACGTTTTGTTAGTAGAAGATATCATCGATAGTGGTAACACCATTAAGATTGTTTTAGATCTACTAAAACAAAGAGGCGCCAAATCGGTTAGATTACTAACCTTATTAGATAAACCTTCAGGTCGTGAAGTGGATGTTAAAGCAGACTACGTTTGTTTTGAAGTTCCACACGGTTTTTTAGTAGGTTTTGGTCTCGATTACAAGGACAAATTAAGAAACTTACCTTACGTTGCGCATATGGCGCTAAATGACAAAAAATAAGATTTATAAAATATAATTATTTAATATGTCGAACACATCTAATTTTAACGAGCGGGTGACTGAAAACGCCAAGCCGCCCAAAAATGTTAAGTCGATTATTTGAAAAACAATAGGAATTATCATAGTGATGGCAATCATCATTGGTTTAATTCTTTTTTATGTTTTACCAAGAAATACGATTGCCAACATTTCAAATATTCAATACGTTGATGGAAATTTAGTGGCAACTGCCAACATCAATGGTAGAAACGGTAGATTTATCCTAGATCTGCAAAACTCGACTTATCAGACGAGTTATACATCTGGATTATCATTATCGATTAGTGTCTTTTTAAGAAACTTAAATAATGCTAATGGTCAATCTTTCTTTGTTTCATTAATTAGACCGGCAACTTCATCAACTAATGATGCAGTGTTTAATATTGCTAACCTATCAATTAACCAAACCAGAGGAGTAGCTACATTAGTTACTGAAGGTGGATCATTCAGTGCTGTATTAACTAGCACTGTAACAGCTTTACCACTAGCTGGTCAAAAATTCTTACCAGCTAATTTCAATATTGATACTGCAAGTCTTAATGACTACCGACCCGCTGGTGCAATTAATGGTATTCAAAGATTATTAGCAGTAGGTAATGTTCGATTACCAGATCAAAGCGCTGCAATCTTAACTCAATTCTTAGCAAGCATTATTCCATTTGTAATTCTGATTGTAATCTACATCGTGATTGCAAGAAGATTTAGTAGAACAATGGGTGCTGGTGGTGCAATTGGTGAAGATGGCGAAAATGTCTTTACAATTGGTAAATCTCAAGCTAAGTTAGCTAAGTCAACTTTCAAATTTACTGATGTTGCTGGGATTGAAGAAGAAAAGAGTGAATTAATCGAATTAGTTGACTACTTAAAACGCCCTGGAAAATATGTTCAAATGGGTGCAAGAACACCTAGAGGTGTAGTTTTATATGGACCTCCAGGAACTGGTAAAACCTTATTAGCTAAAGCAGTAGCTGGTGAAGCTGGTGTACCATTCTTCCAAGTAACTGGTTCTGCATTTGAAGATATGTTAGTAGGGGTGGGTGCTAAGAGAGTTAGAAACCTATTTGCTAAAGCTAAAAAAGCTGCTCCTTGTATTATCTTTATTGATGAAATTGATTCAGTTGGTTCTAAACGTGGTAAGTATGAGATCTCTGCTGGTTCAGCTACTGATCAAACACTTAACCAATTGTTAGCTGAAATGGATGGTTTTAGTACCAGAACTGGAATCATTGTAATGGCAGCAACTAACCGATTAGATGTATTAGATGATGCACTATTACGTCCAGGAAGATTTGATAGACACATTCAAGTTAATCTTCCAGATATTAAAGAACGTGAAGCAATCTTAAAAATTCACTCTAAAAATAAGAATATTTCTTCTAAAGTGAATCTAATGGATATTGCTAGAAGAACACCAGGATTCAGCGGTGCTCAACTTGAAAACGTACTAAACGAAGCTACTTTATTAGCAGTAAGAGCTGATCGTACAAGTATCTCATTATCTGATATTGATGAAGCAATTGACCGTGTTATTGCTGGTCCTGCTAAAAAATCAAGAGTAATTAGTGACTTTGAAAAAAATCAAGTTGCTCACCACGAAGCTGGTCACGCTTTAGTAGGTTTACACCTAAAAGGTGCTGATGAAGTTCAAAAGATTACGATTATTCCTCGTGGACAAGCTGGTGGTTATACTTTATCAACTCCTAAAGATGCTGAACTTAACTTAAAGAAAAAATCAGATTTATTAAACATGATTGCAGGTGCACTAGGTGGAAGAGCATCTGAAGAATTATTCTTTGGTAAAGATGCAATTTCAACAGGGGCATCTAATGACTTCTATAAAGCAACCAATATTGCTAAAACAATGGTTACCCAACTGGGGATGTCTGATTTAGGAATTACTCAATTCTTACCATCTGAAGGCGGAATCAACCCTAATGCTCGTTACTACTCAGAAAACACTGCACAAAAAATTGATCAAGAGATTGCTAAGATCTTAGAAGAACAATACAAAGTTGCTTACAAGATCATTAATGACAATCAAAATGAATTAAAACTAATTGTTGAAGCATTATTAATTCAAGAAACAATTGTTAAGAATGATATTGACTACATTCACGAACACTTGAAACTACCTGAAGCAATTATCAAACTAAAAGAAGAACAAGCTAAAGAAAAGGCTGCAGCTCAAAAAGAAGAAGAAGCTGAAAAAGCTAAAGAAGAAAAATCTGATTCTTCTCAACCTAAAGAAGAATCTAAAGAAGAATCTTCAACTAGTGCAGCTGACTCTAATTAATTGTTATCATTAAACAGATTAGTTAACTAATCTGTTTTTTTATCTTGAACCAACACAAAATGGAAAATAGATCTGCTTTTATAAATCTATTAATTCGAATAATTGATAATTTCACTTATTCAGAACAGTTTTTAAATTTGATCGACAAGAAAGGATCAAATGGAGATTTTGTTGATTCATTAACACCTTTTATTAATAAGATCTCACAGTTTGCTAACCGCGAAGATAATCGGATTAGTTTTTATAATTCTTTAAAACTCATAGCTTTATATATTAAAGAAACTGTCAAAACAACTTTGGGATCAATTTTATACGATCTAACCCATCAAGCAGCACATTATTTGAATGAAAATAAATGAAATCGTAATCACGTAATCGAATGCTTTTATCGTGCTTTATTAGATTGCAAAAACAAATATAAATTACGAATTGGGGATAAAAGTTTTTACGACATCTTATACCCAGTTCTTAAATACCTTTATTTAAATAACGATTTATCAACTGAAGAGTTGATGGTTCAAAGTAAAAAAATTTTAGATGAAAACTTTAACAAATCATTATTATTAAAATCTAAAGTAGGTCGAGCTTCATATCATGGTAAACGTTCAATCGGAATGTATGATCCAGGAACAGTGTTTGTTTACATCATTCTTGAAGGAATAATTAAAATTTATGATCAGTAAAATTCTTAACCCAAAAGTAAGAAGAGTAATTATTATCACTGCTTGGATTTTAGCGATCATTCCATTGATCGCTACTTATTTCTTTATTAACAAACCGATAGTTTTATATAGTTTATTTTTAGGTATTTACCCGATTGTTCTAACCATCTACTTAGTTCATTATTATTGACACTTAAAAGCAAGAAATAAATTAAATGAACAATATCAATCAAAAGCAATTTTTGAAGGTTTAGAAAAAACTAAGAATATAAAAGTTGAACGAATTAAAGAACAATTTCTTTATAAAGAAACAATTAAACAGATCATTAAATCATCAGATAATGAAATTCAAAATCTTGATAAAAGATTTGATCAACCCAACTTTTATCAAGAATATTTAATTAATGATCAAAATAAAGAATTAAGAATTAGTTGTCTTGAGTTTTGCAAATCAAAGTATCTACTTAACTATCCTTACAAATATGATTGTTACTATTGGGTTGAACTTAAAAACGTTTCAGATGCACCATTCGTTTTACTTAATAAAAAAGAAGCCCAAAACCCTGGATTTACTAAATATTTAATAAACAAACTAAAACCTAACTTACAAGATAAATATGTCTTGTATACAAACCAAGAAAATTTTGATTTAAGTAAAGTAATTGACAACGAGATCCTAAACGATTTATTATTTAAAAAATCCGATCTCAACATCAACCTAATTAATAAAAACAACAAGACATTTTTATTACTAGGAATGAGTTTCAACATTTTTAATCTTTATTATGGATCTGATTATTTTGACGAAACGACCTACAACCAATTAGTGATCCAAAGAGTGGAAAACATCAAGATCTTAACCGATTTATTTTATTCGCTACGCGAATGTATAAATGATTAATAAATAATTCATAATGGCTTATAATTATTAATAGTTAAATATTTAAATATACAAAAATTTCATAATGAAAAGCTTTAAAGCAACAATTATTGATCCATTTGGATTACACGTTAGAACAGCTACCGTTCTATCTTCTACAATGGGTCGTTTTAAATCAAAAGTAACCCTTAAAATCGTTGGCGGTGCAACTGCTGATGTTAAATCAATTATTAATTTAATGTCTTTAGCTGTTAAGCAAAATACAGATGTTGAATTCATCATCGAAGGTGAAGACGAAGAACAAGCATGTGTAGAGCTTGAAAAAGCTTTAAAAGACAATAAATTAATTTAATTAACTTTTAATATTTTATTTTATATATGTAGGATTGATTGAAAAAGAATCAATCCGTTTTAATATGAACATACAACAACAAACGATAAACACAATTCGCGTTCTGGGAATTGAGATGATAAACAATGCTAAATCTGGACACCCTGGCGTTGTTATGTCAGCAGCGCCAATGATGTATGCTTTGTTTCATGATCACTTAAACTATGACATAAGCGATCCCAATTATATTAATCGCGATCGATTCATTTTAAGTGCTGGTCATGGTAGTGCTATGTTATATGCCACAATGTATGTTGCTGGGTATAAGTCACTAAGTACAAAGGATTTAAAGAATTTTAGAAAGTTTTCTTCTAAAACTCCAGGACACCCTGAATCAACAATGCTACCAGGTGTTGATTTTGGTACGGGACCACTTGGTCAAGGAGCAGCTACATCTGTTGGTTTTGCAATTGCTGAAGCTAATTTGAATGCTCGTTTTAATAAGATAATTGACCATTATACTTATTGTTTAATTGGTGATGGCGATCTTCAAGAAGGGGTAACTCACGAAGCATTAGCAGTAGCGGGTAGATACAAACTTAATAAGTTAATCTGACTATATGATTCTAACGATGTGCAATTAGATGGTAAGGTGTCTAACTCAACTAATTTTGATGTTGAGATGTTAGTTAAATCTTATCGTTGAAACTATATCTTAATTAAAGATGGTAATGATTATCAAGCGATCTCTAATGCGATCACTCAAGCTAAAAAATCAGACAAGCCAACCTTTATTGAAGTTAAAACTAAATTAGGTTATGCTAGTTCAGTTGAGAATACCAACAAAGCTCATGGTTCACCTTTTGGTGATGAAGAGATTAATAATATTAAAGCTAAGTTTGATTATAAGAACAAACCATTTACAGTAAGTGCTGAAGTTAAAAAGCACTTTGAATCAGCAATTGCTCGCGGAGCTAAATCAGCAGAAGAATTTAACCAAAGATTAGCTAAAGCTAAGCCAGAACTAAAAGAAAAATTTACTACCCAAGTAAAAGAAGAAAAGGTTAATTTCCCTAAGAGTTTAATTAACGAATTCAACGTTGATCAATGTGATTCAACGCGTAATTTATTTGGTAAGGTGTTCAAAGAACTAACCAAAATTAATGACAATATTCTTGTTGTTAACTGTGATCTAGCAGCATCAACTAAAGTGGTTACTCATGATAACGCTAGATTTGATCATGGTAGTTATGGCAATCAATTTATCGATGTTGGTGTAAGAGAATTCTTAGCAGGATGTATCGTTAATGGGATTGTTGCTCACAGAGGCTTAAAAGCTGTATCTTCAACATTTATGGCATTTAGTGATTACAACAAACCAGCTTTAAGATTGGGTGCAATCAATAAATTAAGCTCATTATACGTTTATTCGCACGACTCATTCAATGTTGGTGAAGATGGTCCGACTCACCAACCAATTGAACAACTGTCATCACTTAGATTAATTCCAGATGTTTTAGTTTATCGTCCAGCTAATTTTTACGAACTTTACATCGCACTTAAAACTGCTTTTGATAAGAAAAATCACAAGCCAGTTGTAATCTCAACTTCTAGAAGCGAATTTGATCAAATCAAGGTTAATCCAAAAGAATTTGATGATGGATATTATTATCTAAATAAAACTAAGAGTCCTAAATTAAGATTAATCGCAACTGGTTCAGATACTGGTACTGCACTAAAGTTAGCTAAAATCTTTAGCCAACAAAGTATCGATATTGATGTTATCTCTGTAGTTTCATTTAAAAAACTAAAAGAAAAACTAGCTGATCTTGACACTCTTAAAGAATTTAAGAAATACAAAAACATCGTGATTGAATCAGGTGTAAGTAATATCTGGTTTGAATTTGTTAGTTTAGTGATTGGAGTTAATGATTTTGGAATTTCAGGTAATCCAAATGAAGTAGCGACCTACTTCAGTATGGATTTAGAATCATTAGTAAAATCATTAGCATCAATTCTACATAAGAATTACACACAACAAAAGATCGAACAACTAATCAAAAATGCTAATTAATTGATTTAAATTAATCTCGCCTAAAAACCGTATTTTAAAAAGAGCAACTCAAGCTGCTAAGCAAATCGACACTTATAAAGATGAGATGCGCGCTTTAAGCGATGAACAACTGTTTAATAAAACCGAATATTTTATTAACGAACTAAAGAATAACAAAACAACTGATGATATTTTAGTTGAAGCTTTTGCTGTTATTCGTGAAGCTGTTTATCGTGAAACGGGTAATTTTGCTTATCCAGTTCAATTAATCGGGGCTTATGTTGTTCACCAGGGTGACTTTAGTGAGATGATGACTGGTGAAGGTAAGACCCTTACTTTAGTACTAGCAGCGTATTTAAATATGCTTGAAAAAAAAGGTGTTCATATTGTTACGGTTAATGAATATTTAGCTGAACGTGATGCTGAACAAGCTAGAAGAATCTTTGCTAGATTAAATCTAACCGTAGGATGTAATAAATCTAACTTAGCACCTCACCTTAAAAAAGAAGCTTTTGATTGCGATCTTACTTATACAACTAACTCAGAATTAGGTTTTGATTATCTAAGAGATAATATGGTGCGTAACTACAAGGATAAAAAGATCCGTGGGTTACACTTTGCCATTGTCGATGAAGGTGATTCAATTTTAATTGATGAAGCAAGAACGCCACTTATCATCTCAGGACAACCTAAAAAAGACTTTAGGTTGTATTTTGATGCTGATAAGTTTGTTGAAACTTTAAGTGAAAGTGATTATAAGATTGATCCCGAATCTCGTAGTCCTTCGTTAACTGATAAAGGGATTACTAAGGCTGAGAAACATTTCAAACTTAACAACCTTTTTGATTTAGAAAACTCTGATCTATTCCATAAGATTGGTAATGCACTAACCGCTAGAAAGATCTTTCAAAACGGAAAAGAATACATTGTTAGAGAAGATAAGATTCTAATCGTTGACCAATTTACGGGAAGAATTCTAGATGGTCGAAGTTATAACGGTGGTTTACACCAAGCAGTTCAAGCTAAAGAACGTGTTCCGATTGAAGCTGAAAATGTTGTGGTGGCAACTGTTACTTATCAATCGTTCTTTAGAATGTATAAAAAGTTAGCAGCAGTATCAGGTACTGCTTTAACTGAAGCTGAAGAATTCTTAAAAATCTATAACATGGTAGTTGTACCAGTACCAACTAACCGTCCAGTAATTCGTAAGGATCACCCTGACTTCATGTTTGGTAATTTAAAAACCAAATGAGAAGCTGTAACTAACGAAATTGAAAAGATTCATAAAACCGGTCAACCAATCTTAGTAGGTACAGGTAGTGTGGAAGATTCTGAAACACTACACCAAATGTTATTAGAAAGAAACATCATCCACGAAGTGTTAAACGCTAAAAACCACGCTCGTGAAGCGCAAATTGTTGCTAAAGCTGGTGAAGTTGGTGCAGTAACGATTTCAACTAACATGGCTGGTCGTGGTACTGACATTAAACTTGGTCAAGGTGTTAAAGAACTAGGTGGACTATATGTAATTGGTACAGAACGTCACGAATCTCGTAGAATTGATAACCAATTACGTGGACGTAGTGGACGTCAAGGTGATATTGGAGAAAGCCGTTTCTTCATTAGTTTTGGTGACCCGTTATTCAAACGTTTTGCTCAAGATCGCATTCTTAAAGCTCAAGAAAAACTAACTTCAGATTATTTTGACTCTAAGTTCTTTTCAAGATTCTTAACAATGACGCAAAAGAAAGTTGAATCTGTCAACTTTGATATGCGTAAAAACTTAATCGATTATGACCACGTGTTGGCTAACCAACGTGAATTAATCTATAAGCAACGTGATAAGATTCTGATCGCTTCAGATTTAACTGAAGTAGTTGATCGAATGGCTGAAAACTTTGTCGATGGTTTTGTAGACACATTTAAAGATCAAGCGAACCAAACAATGGTTAATCCAGTTGAGTTATCTATTGCTGTTCAAAAAGAACTTCTTCAAGGTGAAGAAGTAGCAGCTTCACAATTCTATAACCAAACATTACCAGCTGCTAAACAAACCGTTTTAAAGCTAGTTAAAGACGCAATCTCTAAAAAGATTGAAGTGATGACTGTAGCAATCGCTAATAATGTATTTAGAGATATCATCATCCAACAAATGGACGATGCTTGAATTCATCACTTAGATCAGATGCTAAAACTTCGTGAAGGGGTATCATTACGTTCGTTAGAACAAACTTCACCATTAAACATCTATGTTGAAGAATCTAAGAAGTTATTTGATCTAATGTTAAGCAAAATTGCTAAAAATGTGATTTTAGCAATTTGTTCTATGGTTAATCCAACAAGAAACGTTGATATTAATGTTGAACAAGAACATAGACGCCTAGAAGCGTTAAAACGACTTGAAGAGATTAAGAAGTTAGAAGCTTTACAAAACAACAATAACGAACCAGCTCGGGTTGTGTTTAAATTCCCTGATCAAAACGGTAATATGATCGAACGTGAAGTTCCTGTTGAAA
The DNA here is from genome assembly GCF_014068355.1 of Mycoplasma tullyi. Taxonomy (NCBI): domain Bacteria; kingdom Bacillati; phylum Mycoplasmatota; class Mollicutes; order Mycoplasmatales; family Mycoplasmataceae; genus Mycoplasma; species Mycoplasma tullyi. Next base: position 38,008 of record NZ_CP059674.1, read on the forward strand.
GTTTAATTCAGCTTGTTGATGATGGAATGGTTCAAGCAAAAGTAGTAGATCAACCTAAACCAAACCTTGAACAACTTAAAAAACTTGATCTAACGGATCAAGTTCTAGTTGAAGCTAAGGTAGCAGAACAACAAGAGCAAAAGGTTATTCAGGCTGAAGTTATAAAAGTTGTAGAAGGGATTGATCCCGATCTTGAGCAACTTGAAGAATTAGATCAAGCTTTGATTGAAAAGAAGTTAGCAGAAGAACAAGTTCAAAAGATTGTTGAAACTCAAGCCAATGAAGTGGCAGTTGAGTCTAAGCAAGATCTAAACCAAGCTCCAAGTGAAGCTAAACCAGCTGAATCATCTAAACCATCTACAGTTCAAACAGAAGCATCAGATAAACCTAAGCAAGATTCTGAACAATCTGATAAAACAGATCGACCAGATCTAACTTCAAACCAAGCTAAACCAGAAGAAAAACAAGGTTCAGAGGCAGACAAACCAAAAGCTGTTGAACAACTTGAAAACAACAACAATTCAGCTTCTGATAAATAAATAAAAAATTTTTTCAACAAAAATTTAATTTAAATAAAAATTCATCCCGAATTTTTATTTAAATTTTTATCTGTTCTATTAAGCGATTTTTATCACTTTCCTACCTACTTAAGCTAGTACTGTTTTTATATTTATATACCACATAAGTGAAGTATTTTTAAATTTTTTAACAAATAAATTTGGGCTTACTTAGGTCAGTCTAAATGTTAATAACATTTATATTGATATTATTTCGATTTATCAATATAATGTAGCCGTAAGAACTAATTGAGGTAGATATGAAACTTAAGTCTTTTAAGAAAGTTATAGGTGCATTAGGAGTGATTTCTGGTGCATCTTTATTTGTTGCAAGTTGTACAAGAGCAAGTACGAGATTTGATCAAGTTGATGATGGTAAATTAGTTTTAGCGAGTTCGTTTTCTTCTTCGTCTCCAATTACTTTGTCACTAAATGATGTAATAACACAATATAACAAAACCAAACCAGCAACTGATTATCCGGTTGAAATCTTCTCAATTGCTGGTGGTTATTCTGGTGGTCAACAAACTGTTAATACAAAACTTGCTTCAAAAGATAAGACTCAGTTTTTTAATCTGATTTTCAATTATCCAGTTGTAACTGCACAATTAGTAAGATATGACGCAGCACTAAAACTTAATAAGGGTGCAGAACCTGTTGATGTTTCTGTTTTCCCAGAACAACTGTTACAAGAAAACTATGATATTTTAGGAAATACTGATCGATCGGTTTATGGAGTGCCGTTTACAAGATCTACTGAAGTGTTGGTAACTAATGTTCCTGTCGTTTATCAATTATTAAGTCAGGCGATGACTAATGGAGATTTAAAGATCTCTGAAGATCCTGAAACTCAAAAGTTATGAGCTGAATGAAGAATGAAGGCTCAAAGCAATCTTGGTAACGGTAATAACAACTCTAGATCTGGATCTAGAAGAAATAGAAGATCTGGAAATGGCAACAAATTGACCGAAGATGGCACGGCAAAGACGGTAACGGAAGGACAAGAAGGTCAAACTGGAGCGGCTGGAACGCCTCCAGCAGCTGAAATGCCTGCAATGGCTGAAATGGCTTCACCAGCAGCTCCAGCAGCTGAACAACCAACTCAAATGCCTGTTTCATCTGAGTTCATTAAAAAACTTTGAGGTGATTACAGATCAGTAGATGGTGGATTAAAAGGTTATACTTTCTCAGCAGCAGCTCTAAACACAACAACAAGCTTATTAGATTTATCTACAAGAATTGCTAAATCTTATCCTGATAACCTTAAACCTGTAAACGACCGTAAACCTACAAGTCCCCAAGGTGTTATTGGAATCGATTCTCCAAGTAACTACCTATACAATGCGACTTTCTCACAAGTAAATGGTGATAAAGATAAGTTCATGATCAGAAAAACTGCTGATAATAGAGCTTATGACTATAATGCGTTACTAAAAAACCAAGATGATCGTAACGAACAATTAAAGAACGCATTTAATGCTTTATCACCATTAATTGATGCTAATGGATTGTTCTTAAACGATGGTGGTAACTACTCATCTAACTGAGGTAAATATCACCAATTAGGATTCTTCTTAAGTTCTACTTCAGGCTTTTACCAAAGCTTTGTAAGCAATCAATCATTTAACTTAGTATTTAAAGGTGTTGATGCTTCAGTAGGTACTTACCAATTCCCTAACTTTACAAGTAATCTTTATGCGCCTACTCAAGAAGAATACAATGCAGGAGCATTAGCTGCTTATACAAGTAGTCGTCAACGTTGAGTAATCTATAAAAAAGATAAGTTAACAGATGAATTAAAACAAACTAAAACTAATATTGCCATTACTGATGAAGCTCACAGACAAAAAGCTGAAGAAGCTTTAAGTAAAGCTTTAGAATCTATGAAATCAGATCTAGGTACTGAAAACAATAAAAAATTAATTGGTTACATCGGAACTGGATTTGAACTAGATAAATTTGACCCAGCAGTTAAAGATAAAGTTTATGAAGCTGGTAATTTAAATAACCGTAACTTTATGTCTGCTTTTGTTTTAACTAGTGATGTAGATAAAGTAGCTATTCCAAGTGAACAAAGTTTACAAGTAAATGAAGCTGATATCAGAGTTGCACCAACCAAGTTCTATGCTTCAGCTACTAAAAATACGATCATTACTCAAGGTCCAAGTTTAATTGGTATTCATGCCAATGAAAAAGAAGATATCCAAACTAAACGTTTTATTAACTGATTAATTAAAGGATCTGTTGATATTCCTGCAACTATGAATGCTGATGGTAGAGTTACCAACCCAGGTTATAAAGGAACACCTTTAAATTACTTAGTAGCTAAAGCATCATACATTCTACCTACTAGAGAATTCTTAAACGATCCTAAAAACGAAAGTACTAATAATCCTTACCAAAATATTGCTACTCACGTATTCAAGTCAGTATTAGATGATCCTACTAACTACGTTCCTTACAACGATGCTCCAGACTTTAGAAGTGGAACGTTCAGACAATCTCTAGATAGTACGTTGGTTTCAGCTAATAGCTCTAAATCTAATTTTGACACCTTTATTAGTAATTTAGACAAAGCAGTTCCTGCAATCCTTAAACAAAACTAAAAAACAAAATAACTAAATCAAAATAACATCTTAGTTATTTTGTTTTTCATTTATAGCGTTAAAATATGAAATTTACTAAGTTTTTAATTGTAGCTGGAACACTAGGAATATCTGTTAACTTTGTTAGTGCTTGTACTAATAGTGCAAGCAGTATTCCAGCCGATAGTAAACCATTTTGAGAAAATTTATCTAACCAATATTCTGTTACTAAATTTAGTGATAATCAAATTAAGAACAATTTGCAAAAAGCTAAATTATTAACTTGAAGAGATGGTGATACCCCTGTAATTCAGTTTTATAAAGCTGACAAACCTGATGAATTAAGTAATGAAACTAGTTCGATAAGAATTGAAGGAATAGACACCCCTGAAAAAACAAGAGTAACTGATAATAACGTTCGAGTTCCTTCTAGTCAACCTGAACTGAAATATGCAGAAGAAGCAACTAAATTTGCTGAAAAAACAATTCCTGAAGGAACTGATGTTTACTTTTGATATTCAGGAGCTAAGAGCTTCAATCGTTTAGTGGGAACAATTTATTACGGATTTGATCCGGCTAAAAAAACAGCAATCAACTATGGGGCTCAAGTGGTATTAAACGGATTAGCGATCCCTTTAATTAAATCTGTAACTAGTTTACTTGATCAAAATTCTGAGATCTATGTTGCAACTAGACCGATTGGGATCGCAGCAAATCTAGCTATCCTTAACAAACTCAATATCTGATCACTAGATAGTGATCTGAATAAGTCACTGAAAGACGTTTATAACGTTAGAGGTGTGGATAGTAGTTGAGTAAGTTATTTATACCCAGGAACAAATAACTATAAGAAATATGCGAAAAAAGGGATCGAACCTAATGATTATGCTCAAACGATCTGACCGTTTTATGAATAAGCCGACTTGTAGTTAAAACTTAAAAATATAAAATTTTAATTCGTACTGAATCTAAAAATAAAAAATGGAAAATTCTAAATCAACATTAGAAATACAGATAGACAATTATCAAAATAAGCACGAAGAATATTCAAAACACAAAAATGAAACACCAGCGATCGTAATTAACAATCTGGTTGTGGATTTTGGTGAAACATTAGCGTTAGATAATGTTTCTTTTGAAGTTCAAAAAGGAAAACTGGTTACCTTCTTAGGACCAAGTGGCTGTGGTAAAACCACAACTCTTAATGCAATTGCAGGATTGTTAACACCAACCAGTGGGCAAATCTTATTCTCTGGATATGATGTGACCGATAAAAGCCCTAAGGATCGTAAACTGGGATTGGTTTTCCAAAACTATGCGTTATATCCTCATTTAACTGTTTATGAAAATATCGCTTTTCCACTTTACAATGATGAAGCATGAAAGAAAAAAGCAACATTTAAATCTTTAATGTCTTTAACTCGTGCTGAGTGTATTGTTTTCAAAGCTAACGGAGCAACACAAGAAGAGATAGACGCTTGAAACAAATCTGGCGAGAATCGTTATTACATTCCGATTCAAATGCGAATGGATTGCGATAACAAAGAGATTAATCTAAATAAAAAGCTAAGAGAATTAAATTCGCAAAAACGTTTACTAGGAGTTAAGAAACACATTGAAATTTCAAGACTATCTAAAGATGTAGCTGAGAAGTTAAGTGAAGCTAAGAAAACTAACAATAAACAAGCAAGTGAACAACTAAAAAAAGATTATCAAAAAGAAGTTGTTGAAATCAAAAACAAATACAAGAAATTAATTCTTGATAATAAGCAAGAAATCATAAAAGAAAAACAACTAATTAAGAACTCTTCTGATCTAGTTGAAATTAGAAAACTTAAATCGCAAATGTTTAAAATTGACCGCGAATTAGCGACAATTTACAAAAACCTAAGACAAAAACTAGTTGAAAAATATTCGTTAGATTTAAGCAAGTTATCACCTGAACAAAAAACCGAATATGACCTGCAAATGAAAAATAATATTTCATTAAAAGAAGCGGTTAATCAAGCAGTTTTAGAAGTTGCAAACAGAGTAGAAATTACCAAAAATTTAGCTAAATTTCCAACCAAGCTTTCAGGTGGTCAACAACAACGTGTTGCCATTGCAAGAAGTATTGTTCGTCATCCTAAAATCTTATTGATGGATGAGCCACTATCTAACTTAGATGCTAAATTAAGAGTTCAAACCAGACAATGAATTCGTTCAATACAATCTGATCTACATATTACAACCATTTTTGTTACCCACGACCAAGAAGAAGCTATGTCAATTTCAGATGAAATTGTATGTATGTCTAATGGTTTGATTCAACAAATTGGAACACCTACAGAATTATTTAATAAACCTAAAAACGAATTTGTTGCCAAATTCTTAGGTTTACCTGAAATGAACATCCTAACTTGTGAACTAAAAAACAACAAGATTTACTTTAACAATAATGTTATTTCTGAATCTAACCTAATAAACGATTATCCTGAAATTCGTGTTGGATTTAGAGATGACAACATTGTGATGAAATCAGATGGAATTAACAAAGCAACAATCAAGCAGATCGAAAATCTAGGGAAAACTACAGTTGCTAAATGTGAGTTTTATGATCAATTAATTAACGTTAAATTAAACCACCCAAATTATCAAATTGGTGACGTAATTAATTTTGATATTGATCACAATAAACTGCATTACTTTGATGCAAAAACAACCAACAGGATCTAATTATGTTTTTTAACTGATTATTAAAGAAAAGACAACAAAAGAAGAATACAGAATTAGGTATCTTAGATAAAAGGGTTAAGGTGTGAGTACCCTTAGCATTATTATTTCCTAGTTTTATTGCGATCTTTTTATTTACGATTCTGCCATTCTTAATGGTAATTGAAAAAGCGTTTACCCCTTTAACAGATATCTTTAATCTAAACTCTGGAATGTTTGGATTTAAAAACTTCGAATTATTATTCCAAAGTCGTCCATTTGTTATTGGGTTAAGAAATTCGTTTTTATACTCAATAATTTCATTACCAGTAACATTATTAATTTCATTAATAATTTCGTCAGGAATCGTTTTTGTTTACAACAAAGTTGCTAGAGGTTTTTGACAAACAATTTTCTTCTTACCTTATGTTACTTCATCTGTAGCAATCTCAATCGCATTTATCTATATCTTAGATTCATCTACGGGTGTATTAAATGCGATCATTGATAAGAATATTCCTTGATTAACTTCAGGTGAGATTGATGGGTACAAAGCTTTATTTGGAATCCTAATTTACGGAGTGTGAAGAAATTTAGCTTTCAACGTATTGATTTTATCGATGGCAATGTTATCAGTTGATAAGACTTTATATAAGGCTGCTTCAATCGACAGCGCATCACCAATCAAACAATTCTTTAAAATCACCCTACCATCAATCAAGAAATCAATTAATTTCTTATTAACTTTGGGAATTTTAGGTGGATTACAAGTATTCCCACTAGCAATCTTTTCAAACAACCCAGATGCAGCCATCAGCAACGGTGCCTCAACAGTTTTAATCTTTATCTTTAGAAGTATTAGAGCTGCAGATTATGGAATAGCAGGAGCTGCTACCATCGTGTTATTTATTCTTGGAACTTTATACGGTTTATTTTTACGTAACACCGTTAACTTGTTTGACGCAATTATATATAAGGTAAAAATCAGAAATGTTCGCATTAAAGCTAAAATTTAAGAACTGGATTTCTAGTCTTAAGATTAAGAAAAACTACGAACGAGTAAGTTTAGAAATCAAAGATACTACTTGAAGAAGTATTATTCTAGGATTTGTCTTTAAGTCTTTAATCTTGTTATTCTTTGGAATGATTATTATCTTTCCATTTTATTTCATGATTGTAGTTGCTCTAGCACCAGACGCACAGGTATTAGATCAAAGAAAGCCGATCCTATGACCTGATTCATTTAATTTTGTAAATTTTGCAAGAGTACTAAGAGAAGCTGATTATTGATACGCTTTATTGGTTACTTCATTTATAACTGCGTTATCTGTAATCTTAAGATTGTTCTTTACAATGACGTTTGGTTATGCGTTTTCATTAAAGAATTGAAAATTTAAACGTTTCTTTTGATTGTTATATTTATCAATTTTGATCTTGCCAGAATCAGCACTATTAATCGGTCAATTTAGAACAATTACTTTATTACAATGAAACGATCGAGCTGATCCTAAGATCTTAATTTCATTAGTAACACCTTATGTTGCTTCAATCTTTTCAGGTTATATGTTTAAAAACGCGTTTGAAGCAATACCAGGAAGAATTAAAGAATCAGCACTAATTGATGGTTGTAGTGGTGCTAAGTATTTCTTTAAAGTAGCTGTTCCTTTAGTAAAACCAACAATCTGAACTGTAACGATTCTAACTTCGTTTGCTTCATGAAATTCTTATCTATGACCATTATTATTATTAGATAGTCAATCTAAAGTATTTAACGTGATCAACCTTTGGGTTATCCGTCAAGGAATTGATCCTAATAGTGATCCTGGTGGTCAACAGATCATCTTAACCAACTTAAGAATGGCAGCTACTATTGTAGCAATCGTACCAATGTTCATCGTTTACTTTATTTTTAGAAAACGAATTATGACTTCAGTTGGTAGACGTGGTAATAATACGATTAAAGGTTAGGGATTAGATTATGAAAGACAAAATCATTAATTTTTGAAAATCGGCATCAACAAAGATCAGAGTTGTTCTAACAGCATTAGTAATCATAGTTGGTTTAGCTTTTGTTGGCTTATGTGTTTACGGTGCAGTTTATGTTGTGATATCTGCCATCCAAAACGGTAGTTTTTGATAGTAATATAAAAGGAGTTAATTATGGTAAAAGGTAATATTTTACAAGCAGTACAAATTATTGAAAAATACGATTATATCGTTATTTTTCATCATATTAGACCAGATGGAGATTGTTTAGGTTCTCAATTTGGTTTGAAGGAATTAATTGAAACGAATTATCCAAATAAAGAAGTAAAAGTTGTCGGGGATAAAAAGGATAGTTTTCCTTTCTTAGAAATGAATCATGATCATATTGATAATGAATGATTCAAAAATAAAAAAGTTTTAGGAATTGTAGTTGATGCTAACTTTAAAGAAAGAATTGAATCTAGATCTTTAATTGATGATCAACTATTTGATGCAATCTTAAGAATTGATCATCACCCAAATGAAGATGATCTAGATGCTAAAGCGTTCTTTATTGATTCAAGTTATATAGCAGCCGCTGAACAAGTAGCAGACATTGCATACCAATCTAAATGAAAAGTTACTCCTAAAGCAGCCAACTATCTTTATTTAGGAATATACACTGATTCAGGTAGATTCTTATTTAAAAATACGTCAGCTAGAACATACATGTTAGCTAGTTTTTTAGCAGATGCTAATGCTGATTTGTTCTATATTAATCAGAATCTAACTAAAGTTAGTCTTAAAGACCTTAAATTTCAACAATATGTATTTGCAAACTATAAGACAAAAGGTCAAGTAATTTACTTTATATGTTCAAAAGATGTGCAAAAAGAACTTGATCGAACGTCTTTTGAATGTGCGAGAGTTAATATGTTGTCTAATATTGAAGACTTTAGAATTTGATTATTCTTTATTGAAGAAGACGATAACAAATGAAGAATCGAGTTTAGATCTAACGGTCCTTCTGTTAGAACAGTAGCTCTTAAATGAGGTGGCGGTGGCCATGAAATGGCTTCTGGAGCAATGATTGATGGAGAAGAAAATATCATTAAAGTAGTTAATGATTGTTCTGAGCAAATCAAATCATTTTTAGCACAGTAAATAAGATAGAAGAGTATATGAAATTAGTTCTTTGATTAGGTCAAAGAACTAATTTTTATTTATTGTTAAACACGTAAAATATTCGGTAAAATTCTGTATTCTTATGAAATTAAAAGGAGTATTAAAACCTTTTTGACGAAACATGTAAATTATTAACTACACAGAGAGTTTAGTTATTACCTAAAGTGATTGTCCAAATCTTAATTATTACTTTTGGAATGAACAAAAGTATAAAAGGTTTTTTCTAGATAAAAAGTATCTAAAATTATTTGTCTTCCTATATATAAAAAGTGAAAGTTAGTATTGATAGCAACGAGATGGTTGATTCAGTTTTAGCAGCATCCATAGTTTGAAATTTATGTACTTATGTTTATGCTAATCGAAAGTTAATAGTTTTAAATATTCTTAACGATCGATATATTACCATTCATAGATAACCAATTGTTCAAATAGAATTTTGAATTCTTATATTGATCGCACAATTACAATTTAGACAAGCATAACATTTTTGTAAAAGCCGTTGTAATTTAAAAACTAAATTGAAATAAGAATAGTTTATAAAAAACTAATATTTACCGTTAAATTTATCGATTTTTAATTCTTATAAAAACTATTTCAAATATGAATCTAATCGAAACAAATATAATGCTTTCTATCTTGATGACATAATTAATTACTGTTTTATAATGAATTTATCGTCTGATAAATTAGACAAAAACTATTACATGGCAGAGAAAAAATTTAAACTAGTTTCCAAAAATAAACCAGCTGGACACCAACCGGAAGCTATCAAACAACTTGTTGAAGGGGTCAACAAAAATAAGAAATACCAAACCTTACTAGGTGCTACCGGTACAGGAAAAACCTTTACTATTGCCAATGTAATAGAAAAAACCCAAAAAAAGACATTAATCCTAGCCCACAACAAGACACTAGCAGCGCAACTATATTTAGAATTCAAAGAATTATTTCCTAATAACGCCGTTGAATATTTTGTTTCTTACTTCGATTTTTACCAACCTGAAGCTTACATTCCAAGAACGGATATGTATATCGAAAAGAGTTCAGTTACGAATGATGAAATCGAAATGTTAAGATTAGCAACACTAAACTCTTTATCAACGAGAAATGATGTAATTGTTGTTGCTTCTGTAGCTTGTATTTATCCCGCTGCTAATCCCGAAGATTTCGATATTTACCGCATAATTTTAAAAGTTGGTAATACTTTAAAGCTCTCAGATCTTAAAGAAAATTTAGTTAGATTAAATTACGCAAGAAGCACAGAATGTAACGAACCAGGAACATTTAGAATCAAAGGAGATGTTGTTGATATCTTTCCTGGTTATGTGAATGATCACATCATTAGATTAAGTTTTTTTGGTGATGAATTAGAAGAAATCAGAAAGATTCATCCAACCGATAGTAGTGTTATTCAAAAATACACTTCTTATGTTTTAGGTCCTGCTAATGAATATATCCTAAATTTTGAACGTAAAGATACTGCTATTAAAAGAATTCAAGAAGAATTGATGTTTAGAGTTCAAGATTTTAAAAATCAACAGAAACTTGTAGAAGCTCAAAGACTTCAACAAAGAACGGAATATGATATCGATGCGATTAAAGAATTTGGATTCTGTAACGGTATCGAAAACTACGCATTCCATTTAGAATTACGCGAAAAAGGTTCGACTCCATGAACACTATTTGATTTCTTCGGTGATGATTGATTAATGGTAATCGATGAATCACATATTTCCGTCCCACAAGTTAAGGGAATGTATAACACTGATAAATCTAGAAAAACAACTTTAGTCGAGTATGGTTTTAGATTGCCTTCAGCATTAGAAAATCGCCCCTTAAATTACGATGAATTTAGCAATAAATCAGATCAAGTAATATTTGTTTCAGCTACTCCTAATGATGAAGAGATTCAACTATCTAATAATGAAATTATTGAACAAATAGTTCGACCTACAGGTCTATTGGATCCAATCGTTGAAATCAGACCAAGATTAGATCAGATTAATGATCTAATGAATGAATTAAAAATTCAAAAAGATAAAAATGAACGTACATTTATTACAGTTACGACAATTAAGATGGCAGAAGATCTAACTGAATATCTAAAAGAACGTAACTTCAAATGTGCTTATATTCACAACGAATTAAAAACTTTAGAACGATCATTAATACTTAATGATCTAAGAAGAGGTAAGTACGATTGCGTTGTCGGTATCAATCTATTACGTGAAGGATTAGATATTCCAGAAGTTTCATTAGTATGTATTTTTGACGCTGATAAACCTGGATATTTCAGAAGTGATAAAGCATTAATTCAAACAATAGGTAGAGCTGCGCGTAATCAAAACGGTCGCGTGATCATGTATGCTGATGAAATGACTAAAGCAATGAAGATCGCTGTTGATGAAACTAATCGTAGACGTGAGATTCAAGAGAAGTTTAATAAAGATCATAAGATCACACCCAAAACAATTATTAAGCCAATTTATGATGATTTAAAAAACAAAGCATCACATAAACAAATTGAAGAAGTGATGCGCAAAACCAAAGTTAAAGGCGATAAGTTTATCAAGATGATTGAAGATCTAAGAAACGAAATGCTTGAAGCTGCTAAAAACCAAAACTACGAACACGCAGCTAGTTTAAGAGATTTAATCATTGAGTTAGAAACTCAACAACTAAGTAAAAGTAATAAATAGATAATATTTTTTTGGTAGAATTCTTATAAAATTACTCAAATAAATGAAACCTCTTTTTAGGAAGAAAATATCATTATTTTTTTCAGCCGTTTCACTATCATATTTAATGAGTTCATGTTCATTAAATTTTGTTGTTATTAATACGAGAGGTTCATCATCAGTGCAACCTTTTATGGATGCGCTTTCAGCATTGTATGCTAAATATGAACCTGTTGAGATTTCAGTCCAAGCTGGAGGATCAACTGCAGGTATTACTAGTGTCTTAGATGGAACATCTAATATTGGTAATGCTTCAAGAAGTCCTAGAACACAAGTTATAGATAATCCATTGCTAGCTCGGCTATGAGAAGATCTTAAGATTAAAACTGTAACTTTAGCTAAAGACGCAATTGCGATTATTTATAAAAAACCAGCAAATACATCAAGTAACGATTTTTATGTTGATTCAAATAATATCAGCAGGCTTTATGATGCATTTGCTGGTTTTGAGTCTGTTCCATTATCAGATTTTTACTTCGGTAATCAAGAGATACCAAATGATCAAATTATTCCTTTTGCGCGATCGGGTGCAGCTTCAGTTTCTGGAACAGCTGAAGCGTTTTTACATAACTCTAATCTAATTAGACAACGTGATCTAAATAAACTAACCTTAGATGCACTTAGGGGAAGAATAGATTATGGTAACAACACGATCACCACAGGTGAATCAAATGTTGAGACCTATAATTTCTTTAAAACTAATGCTAGATTTGTAGGTTCAATGACTTATTTATCATTAGGTTTTATTCTTAATAATCTAGAAATGATTAAGAATGATGGGTTTGACATCTTAAACTATAAGATAAACGATCAATTGATCGTTCCATCAATTGAAACAGTAAGTAATGGAGAATATCGTTGAGTTAGACCTTATAACTCGGTATTTTCATTATCAAATGAGGTTGATAACAGACTTGATTCAATTAAACAATTCATTAAATTTATTTTATTTCCATCTGCTGATGTTAAGAAGCAGGTTGATAAGATTTATGAACAACAAGGATTAATTTTATTAACAGATAACGAATTAAAACAGATGTTTTTACTTAATGACCAATTAAGCAATCTGTCTGCGCAAGAACTGATTGCAAATCACGAAAATTTATTCTGGGTTAGTGACTTCTCATTCGATCCAGTTAAATTTGGGGTTGAATTCTAATGTTAAATACAAACAAATTTAATCAATTTAAAAAAGCAAGAAGTAAACTGTTTCATTCAATCTCATTTGCTGCAGCATGATTGTTTGCCATTGCTTTTTTAGGGATCTTTTCTTTTATTTTTTATAAGTCGATTCCTGGATGAGAATCTTATGGGAAAAGTATTTTTAGATTAGATTTTAATCTAGTTCAAAATAAGGCTGGGATTTGAGCGCCGTTGTCTGTAACGTTATTCGTTACTTTTGTGTCGTTGTTGATTGCTGCACCAATAGGTGTGAATACAGCGATCTTTATCAAATTTAGATTAAAAGAAAAATGAAGAAAAACCTTCAGGATTATTATTAATATTTTGGCTGGTATTCCTTCAGTTGTTTTTGGATTGTTTGCTGCTAATTCATTAGGTTATTTTGTTCAAAAGATATTTGATACAAGAACATCTTGAAACTTAATTACAGCAATCATCATGTTAACGTTCATGATCATACCAACAGTTGTAGCAATGAGCTACAACTCTCTTGATAGCGTTGATATGAGTATTTTGTCAGCTTCGATTGCGCTTGGTACTACTAAGACAAGATCGATCTATAAGATCTTTAAAAACGAAGCTAAAAACGGAATTTATGTGTCATTACTAATTGCTTTTTCACGAGCAATTAGTGAATCAATGGCACTAAACTTTATCTTAACTTCTCAGAACTTTAATATTGTCGGACACACTCCGTTTAGTGATTTCATTCAATCTGGATTAAAAACAATTGGGGCAATCATTTCATATAACTTCTTTGCTGAAAATGGTTCTGAAAATTTAAGAAGTGTCTTATATTTATTCGGAATTATCTTATTCATCTTTACGATTATTATTAACATCTTAGTGTTGTTTATTAATAAGAGTTCAACAAAGAAGAAATATCCTTGAGCAATAAAAGTTGAAACTTTTATTGCTAACATTATTCGTTTTATTCCTAATAAGATTAGTAAATCTATTGTTTATCTAATTAACCTTAATCAAAGATCAGCTAGTTATTATAAAGTTCATAAGAATACGATCAGAATTAAAGCTTATGATTATTGAAAACAAACAGTCGAATTCATCTGTATGATAATCTGTGTTGGATTCATCTTATGAATTTCACTTTACACTTTTTATCATGGGTTTATTGCAGTATTTAGTCCTGACCAAACGATAACATCGTTTGCAGCAAATTCAACTGGAAGAGCTACTGTTAATACTTTAGTAATTATCTTTTTTGGAATCTTAATCTCATTTCCAATTTCATTATTTATTGCAATCTATGTCAATGAATATGCAAGAAATAATAAAGCTAAAACGATCATTTTATTCTTTATCGACGCTTTAGGTTCTACTCCCTCAATCTTATTTGGAATCTTTGGTTTAACGTTCTTTATTCAAACCTTAGGTTTAGCAATCGGGGGAAGAAGTTCAAACTCAATGATTGCAGGTATTCTTACAATCTCATTGGTTATCATGCCAGCATTCATCAGAATGTTACAACAAGCTTTAGCTTCGGTTCCTAATTCAACACGTGAAGCTTCTTACGCGCTAGGTATTTCACGATCACAAACCATTTTAAGGATTATCTTACCTCAGGTAATCGAACATATTTTAAGTAGTATCATCTTATCAATCTCACGTATTTTAGCTGAAACAGCACCACTGTATATAACAGCTGGTTTATCATCAGCCAACCACTTTAGTTTAGGTCTATGAGGACAAACTCTTACTGTAAGAATTTATAGTCAACTTTTCTCAACTCAAGCTAATGCACAAAACATTATGTTTGAATCAGCTTTCATGTCGATTCTTTTAATCTTTTTCTTTATCTTAATAAGTAACTTATTAATTCCTTATTTATTTAATAATAAGTACAGGATAGCGATCTGGTGGGATAACTTAAAAACTAAAAGAAAGAATAAAAAAGATAACTTAAATTATGCATAAGAAAATTGACCCTCAGATTAAGGAATCTTACCTTAAAAAGAAGGCTGAATATAAAGAAAAGATTAAGGAATTAATTCATCAAAAAAAAGAGTTGTTATCAACAGATAATAAAGATGAATTAATCAAAATCAACGAGAAAATTAAAAGATATAAGATCTTATACAAAAACAAAGATCCTAATTTAATTCATTTTAAGGATGACTATAATTTTGATAATATCTTTGAAATCGATAATTACAATTTGTGGTATTCAAATAAAACAAAACATGCTTTAAAAGATATTAATCTAGGGATTAAGAAAAATAGAGTTACCGCGTTGATCGGACCAAGTGGTTGTGGGAAATCTACTTTTATTCGTTCGCTTAACCGAATGCATGATTTAACTGATGGGGTATCTAAAACTGGTAGCATCTTTTTCTTATCCAAAAACATTTATTCTAAGACTTTACCTGAATTAGAACTTCGTTCTAAAGTGGGAATGGTTTTTCAAAAACCCACTCCGTTTTCTTTATCAATTTATGAGAATATTGCTTATGCATTAAAATCTCATGGAATTAAGGATAAAGCCAAGATCGATCAGATCGTTAAAGAATCTTTAGAAGGTGCAGCGTTATGAGATGATGTCAAAGACAGTTTATTTCAATCAGCTCACGGATTATCTGGTGGACAACAACAAAGATTATCAATTGCTAGAGCAATTGCACTAAAACCTGAAGTTTTATTAATGGACGAACCCACTTCAGCGCTTGACCCAATTGCAACAAATAAAATTGAACAATTAATTCATCAACTAAAAAAGAGTTATTCAATCGTTATCGTAACTCACTCGATGGCCCAAGCTCAAAGAATAAGTGATGAAACCGTCTTCTTTTATGAAGGTAAAGTGTTAGAACACGGAACAACTAAACAGATATTCACCCAACCTAAGAATGAAAGAACTAAAGATTATATTGCTGGAAGGATCGGCTAATTATGTCAAGAAATTACAAATCACTAAAATACTCAGAACAAGAATTAATTAGCAAATTCTATGAATATATCGATCATGGAATTGAAATCCATGAAAAATTATTACAAGCTTTAAATAATTATAGAAACCAGGAATCTTATAAAGATATCTTAGAAGAGATCTTTAAGATGGAAAAGCATTCCAATATTAAACAAGCGGATCTATTGGATGATTCAACTTGAACGATTTCTAAAGAACAGCCACAAGCTTCACATCTAAGATTTATTATTGCGATCATCTCATCATCAAATGATATCGAAAGAATCTGTGACTATGCTAATAATGTTGCTAAATTCTTACTTAAAAACGATAATATCTCACCACAAAAGTTAGATGCTATTATTGATCTACAAGAAAACGCATTGACCAATTACAAAGATGTTATTGCTCATCTAAAAGAATATGATGCTGAAGATACTTACAAGTTTGCTGATATCAGACAACAAGAGTTCGAATCTAAATATAAGAGATATCTAAAGAACTTTAAAAAATATGATGTAAATTCTGAAGATGAATTACAACTAAATTTATTAATCGATACGATCCTAGTAATTAAAAATATCGAAAGAATTAATGACCATTTGGTAAATATTGTTGAGTATTTCGTATATATAAAAGAATCATCATTCTTCTTTGATAAGAAAATTTAAATCGTTAAAAATTAACGGCAAAAACAATAAAAAATAAGTCGAATTATCGACTTATTTTTTTTCTATATTTGATTTAATTCTTACCTAGATTTGGCAAGCTTCACAATCAACTGTGCTAGCTTGTTCTTTAGCTCAATCTAAGTTTTCAGAATCTTCTAAAACATTTTGTCTGATTCTTACATAATACACAGATGCACATTTAGATTTGTAAGCTCTAATGTAAGCTTTATTTAGATCTCTAGTAGTAGCATCATCATTCATAAATAAAGTTAATGAGATTGCTTGGTCTACGTGTTTTTGAGCTTGAGCACATATATCAATATAAGGATTAGGACCTAATTCGTAAGCACCGTCTTTGTAGTATTTATAGTTATTTTCATTTAGTTTGTAAGCTAATGAATAAACTCTACCAATTTTACCTTCCTTACGAACCTCAACTGGTGCTACAACTGGTTGAAGAGATGGTGTACAAGAAGATAAATAAGAGATACTTCCAGTAGGAGCGATTGCTAATAAGTGTGCATTAGCTAAACCGGTTCTTTTAATCTCTTCAGTAAGAGCTATTCAATCTGCTTGAGTTGGAACTTTAATTTTGTAGTTACTAAAGATTTCTTGAATCTTAGGATTCTTAATTACATAAGTATTAGGATCGCACTTAGTGTATTTATCAAAGTAAGAACCATCTGCATATTTAGATGTTTTAAAGTTTGCATAAGTTTGCTTGTGTTCAACAGCTAAACGATTAGATGCTTTGAAAGCATAATAAGCTAATGTATAGAAGAAGAAGTCAGTAAATTCAAGAGCTTCAGGAGAATTGTAATAAATTTCATGAGTTGCTAAGAATCCATGTAAATTCATTGCACCTAATCCTAGTGCATGGTTATTAGCATTACCGTTTTTAATCGAAGGAGCACAATCTAAATTAGCACTTCTAGAAACGTGATCTAATGATTTAATTGCGTAATAAATTGAATCTTCAAAACGTTCACCTGAACGCATCATTTTATCAATGTTAACTGAAGCTAAGTTACACGAAATATCTTGTCCTAATTGTTTAATTGATAAGTCTTCGTTATATTCAGTTGAAGTTGAACTTTGAACGATCTCAGAACATAGATTTGACATCACGATACGTCCAGCATTAGGGTTACGGTTATTAACCGTATCATCAAATAATAAGTAAGGATATCCAGATTCAAAGTGTAATTCAGCAATAGTTTGGAAGAACTTACGTGCTGAGATGTACGTCTTTTTAATTCTAGGGTTATTAACCATGTTGTGGTATTCTTCAGTTACTTTGATGTCTGAGAAAGGTTTACCATATTCTCTTTGTACATCATAAGGTGAGAATAACGCCATTTGTTCGTTATTTTTAGCTAATTCAAATGTAATATCAGGAACAACTAATCCTAGAGCTAATGATTTAATACGGATCTTTTCATCTGCGTTTTCACGTTTAGAATCCAAGAATACCATTACATCAGGGTGATGAGCGTGTAAGTAAGCGGCACCAACACCAGGTCTTTGACCTAGTTGGTTTGCATATGAAAATGAGTCTTCAAGGATCTTCATTACGGGAATAACACCAGAAGCTTGTCCTTCGATGTTTTTAATAGGTGCACCAAACTCTCTTAAATTGGTTAAACAAAGTGCTACACCACCACCACGTTTAGATAGTTGTAATGATGTAACAACTGCACGACCAATCGATTCCATGTTATCTTCTACACGTAGTAGATAACATGAAACGTATTCACCACGTTGTTTCTTACCAGCATTTAAGAATGTTGGAGTAGCTGGTTGAAAGCGTCCTGATAGGATTTCAATTAAGATATTCTTAACGTTTTCAAAATTCTTACCACCTAAGAATAACGCGTTCATTAAACAACGTTCGCTGTAAGTTTCATAAAACTCTTTTCCATCATTACTCTTTAAACAATAAGAGTTATAAAACTTAAAAGCTCCCATAAAAGAAGGGAATTCATGATCAAATTCCTTGATCACAGCGTATAGTTCTTCAAGTTGTTCCTTGCTAACGTTTTCAACAACTTCTTTTTCATAGAAATCATTCTTAATTAAGAAATCCATTCGATCATGAATCGAATCAAACTTCTTAGTTCTTGGTTTAACATGCACTTGCATATAAAGTGCAACAGCTTTGGCATCATTTAATGCTGAGTTTTTACCCTCATCTAGTTTACTCATTGCATTGTATGCCAAATATCCGTTAGCTTCTTTGAAACTATCGCTCATCTTATTTATTCCCTTCTATCTTTCTTAATTATTATTAGTTATTAATTAGTAAAAAATTAAAAATTTTTTACCACTGGTTTATTAGTATATATTTATTCTTCCCAATTTCACAATTTATGTATTCGTTGGCGAACTAGTTCTTCATCATACTTAGTTCCGATTAATTCAAAAATGTGTAACAATGGGACATGCAACTTCTCTCTAAGAACGTGACCTGCTAGTCCAAAGGTTTCACCAAAATTGGTATTACCACTAGCTACAACCGCCACACAGTGATTTCGGTTTTGCTCCTTATTTAAGAATTTGATTACTTGTTTAGGAACAGCACCTTTGAAGTCATCTAATCCCCCAGCATAGGTTGGACAAATTAATACGTAATCGAAATCAACTTCAATTTCTTCATCTTGTTTGATTGGTATTCTTGTTGCAGGCAATCCTAATTTGTCACAAAACTTTTTCGTATTTTCAGTAACACTTGAGAAATAAACAACTCGTATTTCTCCTTCTGGTTTTCTTTTAGGAACGTTTAGTTTCAGTTTTTCTTCCATAATTAGAACTCCCAGTCGTCATCTTCAGTTTCTTCAGTTACACCCATGATGTATGAGCTCCCATTACCACTGAAGAAATCGTGGTTTTCATCAGCTCTAGCTGATAATTGCGCAAAAACTTCTGGTGAGATTTTTGTTTCTTCTGGAGTGAACGGAGATTCATACCCACAGTTTTGTAAGAACTTACCAGCGTTATATAAACTGAATGCAATTGCTTCATCAGCTAAACCAAAACCGTCGTATAGATCTCTTAAGAAGTCTTTTTCTAATTCGATTAGTTTATATAAAATGTCAAAAACGAATTCCTTGTATTCTTCTTGTTTTTCTTTAGGTAATTTTGATACTTTAACACGGTACTTGTATCCTGAATAGTAGTTATGAAGAACTTTGTCTCTTAAAATTAGTCGAATAATGTCACTGGTGTTAGGTAATTTACCTCTAGCAGCTAGATAAAACGGTAAGTAAAAACCACCATATAATAAGAACCCAGGCATTAAAGCAGCTGCAATTTTAGATTTCAAAGGATCATTTGAAGTGTAATAAGGAACTAAGAATTTAGCTCTTGCTTGTAATTTTTCATTGTTAATTACTCATTCATGAGCTTCTTCAATTTCATCACTTGTATTAAGTGTTGAGAAGATCGTTCCATAACTGCGTGCATGAACACCCACCATGAACGAAAAGTTTGCATAAATAAACTGTTCATGATCAGTTAGTGAATAAGGAATTTGAGCAATATCACCAAGAGTACACTGGATTGTGTCTAAAAGCGTTAATCCCGTAAACGTTCTAGTTAACAACTGCTTTCATTCGGGAGTCATTTCATTTCACGACTTTAAGTCGTTTGAAACAGGTATCTTTTCAGGTAATCAGAAGTTTTGCGTAACTCTTGTTCAAACTTCTAAATCCTTTGGATCATTAATTACGTTCCAATTGATTGAACGCATAACACCCTTTTGTCCATTAGCAACATAGCCTAAAGGGCTAAATGATTTATCATAATATTTGTTGTTATTTGACATATAAAAATACCTATCTTTAATGTTTTGGATAGGGGTTTGGTGTATAAAAGAATATCATTTTTATGAATATTAGGGATTAATATTATAAAAATGATATTCGTCAGTATAGATGACTACATAACCCCTTTTAGTTATTAACAATTATAAGAGAAAATAAACCTGAATAATATAAATATTATTCGTGTCTATATTTGCATTACGATGTAATCTAATCATTCCCCTTTATTTTAATTAGTTTACGTGCATGAAACTATGCAAAAAATAATTTGCAAAGTTCCATATTAAGTTATGTTATTTTTTTTGTTTAGGTGGACTCTTTCGAAGACTGAATTTGTTAATAAACACAAGCTTTAAACTAGAGAGATAACAAAACCCTTTATTTTAAAGGTTTTTAAACCAAAAACATGTGTATCTAGGTTTAATTTTGTTTAAGATAATTTTTTAATTGTAACTATATAATAGTTACCCAGTTGATTTTTTAAAAAGGTGAAGCTATGAAAACATATCTCGGTTTGTTAGAGAAAGTTATGACCAAAGGTGAGGTAAAAAAGGACCGCACTAATACGGGTACAATCTCTTATTTTGGTACTCAAGGACGATATGATTTACGAGAAGGTTTTCCGTTACTAACAACAAAGAAAATGGCTTGAAAATCTATCTGTCACGAACTATTATGATTTCTTAAAGGAGATACTAATATCAAGTACTTAGTTGATCATAATGTAAATATATGAAACGAATGACCTTACGAAGCGTTTAAAAAATCGTCTGATTACAACGATGAAACCTTACAGGAATTTGTTGACAAGATTAAAGCTGATGATCAATTCGCTCAAGTCTATGGAAAACTGGGTCCTGTTTATGGAAAACAATGACGTAATTTTAATGGAGTTGATCAAATTGAATGAGTAATCAATGAAATTAAAAACAATCCATTTTCACGTCGTTTAATAGTAAGTGCTTGAAATCCAAGTGAAATTAAAGATATGGCTTTACCACCTTGTCATAGTTTTTTTCAATTCTTCGTTAATGAAAAATACGAAATTTCACTTCAACTATATCAAAGAAGCGGAGATATGTTTTTAGGTGTGCCCTTCAATATCGCTTCATACAGTTTATTACTTTTAATGGTTGCTCAAGTAACAGGATTAAAACCCGCTGAATTTGTTCATACAATTGGCGACACACACATTTATTCAAATCATGTTGATCAAGTAAAAATTCAATTACAAAGAGAACCTAAAAAACTTCCTAAAGTTAGTTTGAATCCAGATATTAAAAACATTTTTGATTTTAAATTCGAAGACATTAGTTTAGAAAACTACGAACATCATGATCCAATCAAAGGAAAGGTAGCAGTTTAATGATTAAGTTAATAGTTGCATTAGATCAAAACAATTTGATAGGTAAAGATGGTAAATTACCATGACACATCAAAGAAGAGTTAAAGTTTTTCAAAGATACAACAATTGGACACGCTTTATTATTAGGTAAAAGAACTTTCATAAATTTGCCTAAAAAATTAGACAATCGTAAACATATTGTTTTTAGTAGAAAAGATGAACTTCCAGAAGCTGATCAAATAATTCGTAATGATGAAGAGATGAAGGAATTGTTCAAAGCATATAAAGATAGTCAAGATATCTTGTTTATTACAGGTGGTAAGTTTGTTTATGACCTGTACTATCAGTATGCTGATGAATTGATTATTTCACGAATTAAGAACAAATATGATGGAGACACTTATCTTGATTTAGATCTAGCTAATTATTATTTAGCCAAAGAAGAAGAATATAGCGAATTTACCGTGGAATATTGATTAAAAAAAGAAGAAGTTAATAAAACAAATCCCAATGTAATTAACTGAGATGAATACTTTATGATGCTAGCTAATGTATCAGCTATGAGATCTAAAGATCCATCTACTCAAGTGGGTGCTTGTATTGTTAACAAAAAGAAATATGTAATCGGTTTAGGATACAACGGAATGCCTAAAGGATTAGATCAAAAATTTCCATGAGATCGAACTAATCCAGACAGTGCTAAAACAAAATATCCTTACGTTGTGCATGCTGAAATCAACGCAATTCTTAATACCAGCACGATTATTGAAGATTGTACGCTTTATACGAACTTATTCCCTTGTTCAAATTGTGCAAAAACTATTGTTCAAAGTGGGATTGTTGAAGTTGTTTATGAAGAAAATAAATACGAACATCTTCCTGACAACAAAATATCTACCTACATTTTAGAAAGCGCAAACATAAAACTTAGACAACATAAAACAGGACACAAGATTACTAAAAAAGATTAATGTCCAAAAAAATAATAACGCTCAGGCGTTATTATTTTTAATAGAGTTATGATGTTCTTGTTTCAATACTCTTTGAGACTCTTGTTTAATTAGTATAACGAACAGGATTAGTTAAAAAATATCAAATTTACCGCTTATTTTAGCGAAAATTTATTTTTATCAACTCAAACAATTGCACTAGTTTGCTATTGTAATCGCACATTAAAGTGCGATTGAATTAATCACAAAATAGCACTCATATTAAGTAAGTATCTGTTGGATTTAACAGCCAAAAGTTATGCTAAATTTAAATCTAAAAACTTATTAAAGAGTTTGTCTAGAAAATAAGAATGCGAACATTAAAGAAAGTTCAAACAGATGTTTTTTCAAACAACACTAACTATTTAGATAGATTATTTCGTTCTTCGTACTTTTGAACGATATTGTATAGCTTTTCAAGATTAGCTTTATCGATCATTTTCCCATCTAAATTATATGCACCTTTTTCATTCAGAATTTCAATTGCTTTTTTAGCTTGTAAATATTCTTCTTCACTTACTGAATAAACAGAATCGATTCATTCAAGATGTTTAGGGTGAATTGATGCTTTATATGTAATTCCATTTCTCTTATTATAGGTACATACGTCTAATACCTTCTGTTGATTGTTAATATCAAATTCTGGAGCGTCGATAAAATGAACATTTAAGTATTTAGCATGCAATGCTAAATCTAACTTGATCTTGGCAACAATTTCAGATTCAATTTCAGAATTTAAATCAGAAGAAAGATCGTTAGTTCCTATAAATAATCCAAAAATATGATCTAAATGTTCTTTTTCAAATTTAATTCTATTAATTTCGTAATGACCTAAAGCAGATTCAATTATTAGAATAAGTTTTTTAGAATCTCTTCTTGATCTTAAAAAGTTGATTGCTTCTTGTAGAACAGAAGCGCTTTCAAACTTAGGTAAAACAATATAATCGAATTCAACCTTTTTATCTAATAAATAAGTTAATTCATTGATATAGTTATCAGAGTTTAAACGAATTGCAATTTTTGTATTTTCAAATTTGTTTGTTAATAAAAAGTCTGCAAGTCTTTTTAAAGCTTCTTCCTTGTCCTTTGTTAAGACGCTATCTTCTAGGTCATATATTAAACAAAAAGGACTAAGAGTTAAACTTTTTGTTAGAAATTTTTCACTGCTAGCTGGAATAAACAGAAAAGTATTTGAATGCTTCATATTAATATGTTTGGGTTGTTATTTCGGTGTAATTTTTGTGTATAAAATTTTACAAATCATTCCTAAATATAGTTACACGATTTGATTATAATTTTAGATATTATTTAACATGGTTTTTGAACTCTTAGAAGGTGTTATTATTTCAGTTACAATTATCCATTTCTTTTAATAAAAATAAGTTAATAATCTATGGCAAATCGGCGTTAATTTACAAGCATCATTAATGTATAAAAAACAATCAAAATCATCGTTAAATTTGCATAAAAAGTAAAAAAAATTAACTCTATAAGAACTGACAAAAAAATAAACATCAAGTTAGATGTTTAACTTGATGTTTATTCTCTTTATCTATTTGCTTACTTATCTAGTTTTATTTCTTCATTTTAGATAACTATATTTTAGGTTTTTTCACAGGTATCTAACATCAAGCTTAATTTGTTTTTTAGACAACGATGGATTGATGATTCTTGCATTTAATTCTTGAACACCATATCTAATCGCTCATATCAATGTGATTGAGATCATTGTGATCATAATACCAACAGGTATGACATTTGGGAAAGGAACTCTTAAGATTGTTGACACTGATTGGTATTCTCCGCCAATGTATCAGTCAGCAATTAATAACCCATTAGCATTGTTGGTAATTTTACGATCTAATTGAATACAGCTTAATACGTAAGTAACATAAACCGCAATGAATAAGTATTGATTAAGAATATCTCTTGGAGTTCATTTGGTTGTTCAACATAATAACATTAACGCTACACTTGTTGTCATTACGTGAAGAATGAAATAAAGTTGATCGTTACCAATACCAATAAATATAAATTTATATGCTTCTAGTTTACCAGTGTATTGGTTAGCTAATCTAAATAATTCTCCATAAAGATTAATTAACCCACCAAACAATGCAATTGGTGCTACAGAGCGAATAACTAACTTGTTTTTAGTTACCATTAATCCTAAACCAGCAAAGATTGCAAAGAACGGACAGATATCTAATAATAGTAATCTTGAGTGTCTGATTGAGATCGCAAAAGTGCTATTATCATCAGCAGCATTCCAACTTGGAATTAAGAATTGGATCTGTCTACCAATGATCATGTAGAAGAACATGAATCCACCGATAAAGAATCAAAACCAATAATTATTTTCAAATCTAATAAAGAATTTAGAGGTTGCAATGATCAATACTAGTCAAAGCGAGACTATGATCATTAAAATCGTTCCTAATTGCATTTGTTACCTAACTTAAGCTTTAGTTTTATTTGTTTAATTAATTTTAAAGGATTTGATTGGGCCATAACCAATCATTTCGAATATTATATAAAATAAAAGCAAAAAACTAATTAAAGCAGCATATTCTTCTTTAACAAATAATTAATCTGGTATAATTTACAAGGTTGCGTTTTGAAAAGATTGCTGATACACCAAAAACCGTTGTCGAGTATCAGGTAACTTTTTAAAAGCATTAATAATAAAAATAAATATAGGACAACACATGACAGAACAAACAGCTAAATCTAGCAAAACATCAAGCGAAGAAGCAAAGAAACAAAAAGAATTTACTGAGATCAAAATCAAGTTAAAATCGTACGATAGCAGATTATTAGATCAATCTGTTAAAAAGATTTTTGAGATCGTAAAAGAAACTGGATCAAAATTTTGTGGTCCAATTCCATTACCAACTAAAAAGGAAGTTTTTACAATTATTCGTTCACCACACGTTGATAAGGCTTCAAGAGAACAATTCGAAAGAAGAACTCACAAACGTTTAATCATCATTAAAGATTTAAAGAGCGAAACAATTCAAAAACTTAAACGTTTTGTAATTCCTTCTGGTGTTGAATTACGCATTTACTTATAAAAACATAGATTAATAAGGAGATTTTCAATATATGAAAGGAATATTTGGAACAAAGGTTGGAATGACTCAAGTTTTCGAAGAAAACGGTCGTTTGATTCCTGTGACTTTAGTAAGAGTTGAACCTAATCAAGTGATTAGTGTTAAAACCAAAGTAAAAGACGGTTATGACGCTGTTCAATTAGGATTTAACCCAACTGAAGAAAAGAACTTAAATAAACCTCAATTAGGTCATTTTAAAAAAGCTAATACAAATACTTACAAGTATTTAGAAGAAGTTCGCGACATGACAGGTCACAAAGTTGGTGATCTATTAAAAGTCGAAGAACTTTTCCAAGAAGGTCAAGTTGTTGATGTTCAAGCTAAAACCAAAGGTCGCGGTTTTACTGGGGCTATTAAACGTTGAAACTTCAAAATTGGTTCAAAAGGTCACGGTGCTGGATATCCTCACAGATTCCAAGGTTCAGTGCAAGCTGGTCGTGGGGGTTCTCAAGCTCAAAGAGTTATGAAAGGTAAGAAGATGTCAGGTCATTATGGTCATGAACTTGTTACTATTCAAAACTTGTCAATTGTTGGATTCTTACCAGAAGTAAGTTCAGTAATGATCTCAGGTGCAATCCCTGGTCCTAACAATGCTAAAGTTAGAATTACAACTTCTAAGAAAAATCCAAACAAAGTTGTTACCTACAAATTAATAATGAATAAAAAAGCTAGTCAACCAGCTAGTGAACAAGCACAAGCACAAGAATAATTGAAATTTAAGGAAGATTACAAACTATGTCTAAAATAAAATTATTCGATTTATCTGGAAAAGTTCAAGAAGAAATCGAACTAAATCAAAAATTGCTTGTTAGTGAAGTGCATAAACAAGCAATCTTCGATGCAATTCTTGCTGAAAACCTATCACAAATTCAAGGTACTCACTCAACTCTTAAAAAAGGTGAAGTAAGTGGTGGTGGTAAGAAACCTTACGAACAAAAACACACTGGTCGTGCAAGACAAGGTTCGATTCGTAACCCTCACTACGTAGGTGGTGGTATTGCTTTTGGTCCTAAACCTAACCGTAATTACAAAATTAAGGTAAATAAAAAAGTAAGTTCATTAGCTTTCAAATCAGCAATTACTTCTAAAGTAAATAACAACGAATTATTAGGATTAGTTGATTCGATTAAACAAGACAAACCAAGCACAAAAGCAATTGTTAAATTACTAAAAGAATTAAAAGTTAATAAAAAAGTATTAATCGTAGCTTTTGAAAAGAACGAAAACTTAGAAAAATCAAGTGCTAATTTACCAAACGTTTCATACAAATTATGAAACCAAGTATCAGTAAAAGACTTAATTGATGCTAATTGTGTTTTAGCGCAAAAAAGTGCAATTAATAACTGAGTTGAAAGGCTGAACTAATCATGCAAATTACCGATGTACTTATTAAACCGATTCTTACAGAAAAAACTTATGGCATCATGATGTCTGAACCAAGAAAGTACACTTTCTTAGTTAATGCAAAAGCCAACAAGAATCACATCAGACTAGCTTTTAAAACTATCTATGGAGTAGCTCCAGTAGCGGTTAATACTAAAACTAAAAAACCAGCTAGAGTTCGCACAGGAACACAAAACCCAGGTTTTTCAAGACTAGAGAAAATTGCGATCATCACTGTTCCATTTGGAGTAGAAGTAGCAATCACTGGAGAAAAACCAGAACCAAAAGAAGAATCAACTTCTAAATAATAATTAAATATCAGGCGCAAAGCAAAAAGGAAAATAAAATAAGCAGTTATGCCGGTTAAGAAAATCGTAAATCGATCAAACAGTGGGATCCACCACAAGATCTCAATAGATTACAGCAAGGTTTTAACAACCAACACCCCACAAAAATCTTTATTAGCTAAGAAAAAGAAAAACTCTGGTCGTAATAACCAAGGTAAAATTACCGTAAGACACCGTGGTGGTGGTTCAAAAAGAAAATACCGTATTATTGATTTTAAAAGAAACTTACACGATGACAAAGTTGCTTTAGTTAAATCAATCGAGTATGATCCAAACAGAAGTGCGTTTATTTCATTAATCGCTTATGAAAACGGTTATCGATCATACATCCTAACACCAGAAGGAATTAAAGTAGGCGATAAAGTAGTTTCATCTTCTCACGCAATCGATATTAAAGTAGGTAACTGTATGCCTCTTGAATTCATTCCTGAAGGTACAATGGTTCACAATATCGAAATGACTCCTGGTAAAGGTGCTCAGATCGCTAGAAGTGCTGGAGCTTACGCTCAAATCCTAGGTAAAGACGATACAGGTAAATACATCAACCTAAAATTAGGTTCTAAAGAAGTTAGAAAATTCTTAAAGAACTGTCGTGCTGTTGTTGGGATTGCTTCAAACGTTGATCACAACCTAGTTTTATTAGGTAAAGCGGGAACAACTAGACACAAAGGGATTCGTCCAACTGTTCGTGGTTCTGCCATGAACCCTAACGACCACCCACACGGGGGTGGTGAAGGTCGCAGCCCAGTAGGTCGTGACGCTCCAAGAACACCATGAGGGAAAAGACACATGGGTGTTAAAACAAGAAATAATAAAAAATCATCTACGCAATTAATTATCCGTAGACGTAACTCTAAATAGGAAATTGGAAGGTCAAATAAATGTCAAGAAGTTCTAAGAAAGGTGCATTCGTAGAAGCTAGTTTATACAAAAAAGTATTAGACATGAATGCACAACAAAAAAAGAAAATAATCAAGACTTGATCTAGAAGAAGTACTATTTTTCCAGATTTTGTTGGTCACACTTTTGCTGTTCATAATGGTAAAAAATTCATTAACGTTTATGTAACTGAAGATATGATCGGTCACAAACTAGGTGAATTTTCTCCTACAAGAACATTTAAAGGACACAGTTCTAACAGATAGGAGATAAACAATGATCGCAATTGCAAGACAAAATAGAGTTAGAATCTCACCTCAAAAAGCACGATTAGTTTGTCAACTAATTAAGAACAAATCAGTAATTGAAGCACAAAACATCTTAGTTAATACTGATAAAAAAGGTGCTCGCATTATCCTAAAATTACTTAATTCAGTAATAGCTAATGCAACAAACAACCACGCAATGTTAGCTGAAAGACTTTATGTTTATGAAGTTGTTGCCAACCAAGGTCCAACATTAAAACGTAACTTACCAAGAGCAAAAGGTTCAGCTGATATGATCAGAAAACGATCAACAAATTTCGTGATCAAATTATCAGATGATAAAAACGAAAGAAAACACGAAGTAGAAGCAATCAAAACTAGACTTAAAAAACGTGTTCTTGGACAAAACAAGAGAAAACAATCAGTTAGCGGAGATAAGAAATAAATATGGGTCAAAAAGTAAACTCTAACGGTTTAAGATTTGGAATTAATAAGAACTGACAATCTCGTTGGGTAGCTAAAACTAATCAACAAACTGGTGACTGAATTGTTCAGGACGAAAAGATTAGAAACTACTTATTTAAGAAGTTCCACAACGCTTTTATTTCAAACGTTGATATTGAAAGAACACAAACTTCAATCCGTGTTTTCATCTACGCTTCACAACCTGGTGTGATCTTAGGTAAAGAAGCTGCTAACATCAAAGTTATTCTATTAGCAATCAACAAGATTGTTGGTAGAAACATCAAAGTTGATGTTGACGTTCTTGAAGTGGGTAACCCTTCATTAAGTGCTAAGATTGTAGCTAGAGAATTAGCTGACGCAATTGAAAACCGTACACCATTAAGAACTGCGATGCGTCAAGCACTTAAACGTGTATTAAAAGCTGGTGCTAAAGGAATTAAGGTTTTAGTTTCTGGTCGTTTAAACGGTGTTGAAATTGCTAGAGACAAAATGTACATTGAAGGTAATGTAACCTTATCAACCCTAAGAACTGATATCGACTACGCTTTAGAAGAAGCACAAATGTCTTATGGTGTAATCGGTGTTAAGGTGTGAATTAACCGTGGAGAAATTTTTGGTAAAGATTTCTACAAAAAACAAGCACACATTGTTAAACCAAAAGGTGGTGATGGAAACTACCAAAGAAGAAACTCAAATAAATCAAAAGATTACCGAGATAACAAAAACAAACAGTTTAACAAAAACCACCAAAATCAACAACCTGCTAAGGAGTAAATAAGATGTTACAACCTAAAAGAACTAAATATCGAAAACCGCATAACGTAAGTTATGAAGGTAAAGCTAAAGGTAATTCTTATGTTGCTTTTGGTGAATACGGAATCATGGCTACTAGTGGTGCTTGAATTGATAACCGTCAAATTGAAAGTGCACGGATTGCAATTTCAAAACAACTTGGAAAAACTGGTAAGATGTGAATTAGAATCTTCCCACACATGTCAAAAACTAAGAAACCATTAGAAGTAAGAATGGGTTCAGGTAAAGGTAACCCTGAATTCTGAGTAGCTGTTGTTAAAGAAGGAACTGTAATGTTTGAAGTAGCAAACATTCCAGAAGCACAAATGAAAGAAGCTTTAACAAGAGCTGGTCACAAGCTTGGTGTTACCTGAAAGATCGTTGCTAGACAAGGGGCTCAATAATGAATAAAGAATTAAGAGCAAAAACAAACGAAGAACTAATTCAATTAGTTACTCAATTAAAAGGTCGTTTATTAGAATATCGTTTTAAACTAGCTCAAGGTGAGCTTGATAAAACTCATATTATTAAAGAAACTAGACAAACTTTAGCTAGAGTGTTAACAATCTTAACTGAAAGAGATGTTAAGGTTAATATCAACGCAATGGTTTCATCTTTTGTTAAAGAACAAACTAAACAACAAGAGATCCAAGAATCACTTAAAAAGATTAAGCAATTAAAACTAGCTAAATCAAAACAAAATAAAGAAAAACGCTTAGCAAACGCTGAAAAAGTTAAAGCAGCACCTAAACCAGAACCAAAAGCTAAAAAAGTAAAAAGAACACCAAAAAAAGCAGAAGCAACTAAACCAACTACAAGTAAAAAT
This sequence comes from Mycoplasma tullyi, assembly GCF_014068355.1. Taxonomy (NCBI): domain Bacteria; kingdom Bacillati; phylum Mycoplasmatota; class Mollicutes; order Mycoplasmatales; family Mycoplasmataceae; genus Mycoplasma; species Mycoplasma tullyi. Next base: position 68,731 of record NZ_CP059674.1, read on the forward strand.
AAGAAAAATGTTAAAGCTAAAACTAAGAAAAAAGGATAATCTAAATGCGTAATTCAAGAAAAGTTTTAATGGGTGTGGTTGTAAGTGATAAAATGCAAAAAACCGCTACTGTAAAGGTTGAGTCAAAAAACAGACACCCTTTTTATCACAAGTTGGTAATTTCTCACAAGAAGTATCACGTTCATAACGAAGAAGGTGAAAACGCTGCTAAGGTTGGTGACAAAGTGTTGATTATGGAAACTCGCCCATTATCAGCAACTAAGCGTTGAAGAATTGCTAAGATTATAGAACGAGCTAAATAATTATTTAACAGGAGAATATTTGAACTCATGATTCAATTTATGACAAGACTTAACGTCGCTGATAATACTGGTGCGCGTGAAGTTGGTGTAATTAAAGTATTAAACGGTTCTAAAAGAAGATATGCTTCTGTTGGTGATATTGTTGTAGTATCAGTAAAAGACGCAATTCCTTCAGGAACAGTTAAAAAAGGTCAAGTATTATTTGCTGTGATCGTAAGAACTAAAAAAGGTGCGCAAAGAAGAGATGGAACTCACCTAGCATTTGATGATAATGCTTGTGTAATTATTAAGAACCGTGAAGATTTTGCTCCAAGAGGAACACGGATCTTTGGACCAGTAGCGCGTGAGTTAAGAGATAAAGGATTTAACAGAATCGTTTCATTAGCAAGCGAAGTGTTATAGGAGTAAAAGAATGCAACGTATTAAAAAAGGTGATAAGGTTGTTATCATAGCGGGTAAGCATAAACAAAAAACTGGAATCGTTTTACAAGTGTTTACTAAAGAACAACGTGCAATCGTTGAAGGTGTAAATATGATTAAACGTCACACCAAAGAAAACGCCCAAAATCAAAAAGGTGGAATCATTGAAAAAGAAGCACCAATCCACCTATCTAACTTAGCTTTATTAGATCATAAAGCTAAAGAAGTTAGACCAGTTAAAGTTAAATATGGAACTGATCCAAAAACCAATAAAAAAGTGCGTTTATCTCGCAAAACAAATAATCTTGTAGGTGGTCAATAATGAATTTAAAAACTAAATATAAGACAAAAATCGTTCCATTATTACAAAAAGAATTAGGGCTTTCTTCTGTAATGCAAGTTCCCAAGATCGAAAAGATCGTGATCAACATGGGTGTTGGTGATGCAACTAAAGATGCCAAATTACTAGAACTTGCCGTAAGTGAATTACAAGCAATTAGTGGACAAAAACCAGTAATTACCAAAGCTCACTCTTCAAACGCTTCTTTCAAAATTAGACAAGGTCAAGCAATTGGTTGTAAAGTAACTCTAAGAGGTGAAAAGATGTGAAACTTCTTAGAAAAACTAATTAATATCGCCCTACCACGGGTAAGAGACTTCAGAGGTTTATCAAACCGCGCATTTGATGCTAGAGGTAATTACACTCTAGGAATTAAAGAGCAGATCATCTTCCCAGAAATTATCTATGATAATGTGAAGAAAATTCGTGGATTTGACATTACATTAGTAATTTCATCTGATAATGCTAAACACAATCACCGTCTTTTATTAGAATTAGGAATGCCTTTAATTAAGACTAAGGAACAATCAAATGGCTAAAACATCATTAAAAATCAAACAAGCACGTCATGCTAAATTTAAAGTAAGAGCATACACAAGATGCAAACGTTGTGGTCGTCCTCATGCTGTTTATCGTAAATTTGGTATCTGTCGTTTATGCTTTAGACACCTTGCTTACAATGGTAGCTTACCAGGTGTTAAGAAATCATCATGATAATAAACAGGGGTTAATATAAACTATGCATTTTGATCCAGTAGCAGATATCATAACTAAAATAAACAATGCTAACCGCGCTAAGATTGTTGAGTTACAAACTGAAGCTTCTAAACTAAAGATTGCAATCTTAAACATCTTACTTAATGAAGGTTACATTCGCGGTTATGAGATCTATGACAATAAAGAAAAAACAAAATCAATTTTAAAGATCAAACTTAAGTTTGATGAAAACCGCGTAAGTTCACTAAACGGGATGAAACAAATTTCTAAACCAGGTTTAAGAATTTATGTTTCAGCAGAAAAACTACCTAAAGTTTTAAACGGTTTGGGCATCGCAATCGTTTCAACTAACGAAGGTTTAATGACTGATAAATTAGCAAGAGCCAAGAAGATCGGTGGCGAAGTACTTGCTTATGTTTGATAGAAAGGGTTAATATAAGATATGTCAAGAATTGGTAATCGAGTTATCACAGTTCCTAGCAATGTAAGTGTTAACCAAACTAAAGAACTATTAAGTTTTAAAGGTCCATTAGGTCAATTAGATCTTAAGTTAAAAGAAGGTAGCAACATTAATGTTAATGTTGAAAACAACGAAATTAAACTAACTCGTAATAATGAATTAAAACAAACTAAGATGTTACACGGAACTTACAATGCGTTAATTAAAAACGCATTAGAAGGTGTAACCGTTGGTTTTAAAAAAGAATTACGTCTAGTGGGTGTAGGTTATCGTGCTGCTTTAAAAGGTGATGTACTAAATTTACAATTAGGTTATTCACACCCAATTAATTTAGATATTCCAAAAGATCTTAAAGTAACTGTTGAAAAAAACACCGAAATTACAGTTAGTGGAATTGATAAGCAAAGAGTTGGTGAATTTGCGATCCAAATCCGTAAGTGAAGAATGCCAGAACCTTATAAAGGTAAAGGTGTGCTATACCTTAACGAACAGATTATTCGTAAAGCTGGTAAGACCGCAGAAGGGAAAAAATAATAACTTATGAAACAAGTTAATATGAACCGTAATGAACGCCGTCAGATGCGTCATAAGCGGGTGATTAAAAAGATTCGCAGAATTGATAATGGTCGTCCAGTAATGATCGTGGTTAAATCAAACAGCCACATCTCAGCACAAGTGTGAGATTTTAATCAAAACAAGATTATTGCTTCAAGCTCTTCTGTCAGTTTAGATCTAGCTAACGGAAATAAAGAAAATGCGGCTATTGTTGGTGCAGATGTTGCTAACAAGCTACTAAAAATGAACATTACTGAAATCACCTTTGATCACGGTGGTTCTAAATACCATGGCCGAATTGCTGCACTTGCAGACGCTGCAAGAAAAGCTGGTTTAAAATTCTAGGATAATTTAAATTATGGAAGATATTAAACAAACTACAAAACCAAATACAAACAATAGCGCGCAATCTACACAAACTAAAAAAGTAGGCGGATCTAATCCACAAAACAACCGTGCTAATAACAACCGTTCAGCTAATCCAAACAATAAGAAGAATAGCTCACGCAGTTCTGACGAACGCAATAAGAGAAAAAACGAAAAGCGCACTAAGAGTGAATTCGAAGAAAAGATCGTAAAGATCTCAAGAATTTCAAAAACAACTAAAGGTGGTCGTACGATGCGTTTTAGCGCTTTAGTTGTTGTGGGTGATCGTAAGGGTCGTGTTGGATTTGGAATTGCTAAAGCACTCGAAGTTCCAAACGCTATTAAAAAAGCTTTAAAGATGGCTGAAAACAACGTGCAAAAGATCGCTATGAACAAACACGGTACTTTATTCCACGATGTTTTAGGTCGATCAGGTGCTGCTAAAGTATTAATTAAACCTGCACCTTCAGGGACTGGAATTATTGCTGGTGGTCCGATTCGTGCTGTGGTTGAATTGGCTGGATTTACTGATGTTTACACCAAGAACATGGGTAAGAACACTCCGATTAACATGGTGAGAGCAACAATGGATGGAATCACATCTCAATACACACCTAGACAGATCGCGAAATTAAGAAACAAATCATTAAAAGAATTATAATTAAGGAGTTAATTAATGAAATTACATGAATTAAAAAGTACTCCCAAATCAAGAAATCATAAGGCGAAAGTTGTGGGCCGTGGGCACGGTTCAGGTTTAGGTAAGACTTCTGGACGTGGGCAAAAAGGTCAAAAAGCACGTAAATCAGGACACACTCGCCCTGGTTTTGAAGGTGGTCAAACCCCTTTATACCGCCGTTTACCAAAATTTGGTTTTCAAACAGTAGGTTTTAAGAAACAAACTTTATCAGTTTCATTAGATATCATTGCTAAATTAAATGAAACTACAATCGATCGCGAACTATTAGTTAAACACGGAATTATCAGTAGTAAAACTAATGAACCAATTAAAGTAATTGGTAACAAGATCGACAAAAAAATTCACTTAAAGATTAATAAAATATCTGAAGGTGCTAAAAAAGCAATTCAATCTGCTGGTGGTAGTATTGAACTAATTTAAAAAGCATAAAAGATGGCAAAAACTAACTCGAAAAATCTTTTAGGTCAAAAAATTATCCAGTTATTAAGAAACAGAGATTTCGTAATCTCTGTTTTTGTCACACTGTTCTTGATTTTGTTATTTAGAGTGATTAGTGTTATTCCACTACCTGGAATTACGATCAGTCAAGATCAGAATAATCTAAACAATGGTGTGAGTGACTTTTTTGACCTATTTAATTTATTAGGTGGTGGTGGTTTAAGTCAATTGTCACTGTTTGCAGTGGGAATTTCACCATACATTTCTGCACAAATTATTATGCAGTTGTTATCAACTGATTTAATCCCCCCACTAAGTAAATTAGCCAAATCTGGTGAACTGGGACGAAGAAGAATCGAATTGATCACTCGATTTGTAACCTTACCGTTTGCAGTAGTTCAAGCATTTGCCATTATTGCTTTGATTAATAACCAAAGAAACGGAGCAATCCGTTTTGAAAACGGTGATGCATTACACCAAGCGTTTTATATCGTAACGATGACTGCAGGAACCTACATCGGGATCTTTATAGGGGATATTATCTCTAAAAAAGGTGTTGGTAATGGGATTACTTTATTAATTCTTTCAGGGATTCTAGCAAGATTACCTGATGGATTCATTGTTATGTACCGGGTTTTAGGTGGAGTAATTATTAGTACTAATCCAATCCTAACTTCAGCAATCAACTTCAGCTTGTACTTCTTAGCCTTCTTGGTCTTGTTGTTGGCAACGACATTTGTCAATTCTTCAACAAGAAGAATTCCAATCCAACAAACAGGTGAAGGAATGGTATTAGGTAATGAAAAATTACCTTATCTACCCATTAAGTTAAATGCAGCTGGGGTAATCCCCGTCATCTTTGCTTCATCAATTATGTCAATTCCAATTACAATTGCAGAATTCCAACCACAATCTGAAGCAAGATGATTTGTTGAAGACTACTTATCATTAAGAACACCTGTAGGGATTAGTTTATACGTAGTTCTAATTATTATCTTCACATTCTTCTATAGTTACATTCAAATCAACCCAGAACAGCTTGCTGAAAATTTCAACAAGTCACACAAATTTATTCCAGGAGTAAGACCAGGAATTGACACTGAAAAACACATCACTAAAGTGTTGATGCGGATTAACTTTATTGGTGCTCCATTCTTAGCGGTTGTTGCGGTTATTCCTTATATTATTTCATTAGTGCTACATGTACCAACCACCCTATCACTTGGTGGTACGGGTATTATCATCATGGTGTCGGCTAGTATGGAACTATATCGTTCACTACGATCAGCAGCTACCACAACTTCATACCAACGCTTACGCAAAGATATTGCCAACAAGATTGAAGTTGAACTATCATTAAATGATTATATGAATAAACCAAACCAAGACCATAATCAATATGGTTTATTAGGCCAACATAAAAAAGTTGAACCTAATAATGAAGATAAGAAGAAAAATTCAAGCGATTCATCATTAGAGGTAAGTCAACTGTGATAAGATTAATTTTTCTAGGTGCACCTGGTACAGGTAAAGGAACAATCTCTTCTTATTTAAAAGAAAACCACGGTTTTTATCATATCTCAAGTGGAGATATCTTCCGCTTTTATGCTAAAGAAGAAAAAAGTGAATTAGCTGAAGAGATCAAAAGTTATATTAACAATGGGCTTTATGTTCCAGATGAGTTAACTAATCGAACGGTTGCTGATTTTTATCAAAGAAATAAAGATCATGAAAAGATCATCTTTGATGGTTATCCAAGAACACTTAATCAATGTGAATACATTGATCAAGTAATTGATTTTACTCACGTAATCTTATTACAACCAACTGATTGAGATGTGATCATCAAGCGTTTAAGTTCAAGAAGATCATGTCCAGAATGTAAACGAATTTATAATATCGATTCAGTTGATTTCAAACCAAAAGTCGATAATCAATGTGATGTTTGTAAGGTTGAATTAATTCATCGAAAAGATGATGATCCTAGTGTAATCACTACTAGAATTGATGTTTATAACGAACAAACAAAACCAGTAATCGAGTATTACAAAAACAAAAACTTATTACATATTGTTGATGCTAATAAGAGTTTTGAAGAGTTATACAAGATCGTTCTAGATATCGTTAATAAGAAATAATTAGATGATTTACATAAAAAATTCTAACGAAATCCAAAAGATCAGACAAGCAGCTGAAATCTTTAAAAAGATTGTTAAGCAATTTGATTTTGATTACATCAAAAATAAATCACTAAAAACAATCGATCAGATGCTAAGAGATTTTGTTAGTGATCATCATGCCAACAACTGTTATCACGGTTATTTGGGATTTAAGGGTTATCATTGTTTATCTTTAAATGAAACGATTATCCATGGTGTGGCTAATGATGATATTTTTACCAGCAAAGATAAACTTGGAATTGACATCGGAATTGAATTAGACAATTATTACTGTGACTCAGCTTTTACAGTACTAGGACCAGATGTTAATCCGCGTCAAAAGTTATTAAGTGAAGTAACTTATAACTGTATCTTAGATCTTGTTAAAAGAATTGTTCCTAATAAAACCACAACTAATGATTTGGGAATCTGAACAGAAGAGTATGCCAAAAAACATGGTTATAGTGTAATCCAAGATTTTGGTGGTCATGGTTGTGGAATCAAAATTCATGAAGATCCGATTATCCTTAATTATGGAACTAAAAAACCAGGTGAAGTATTAGTACCCAATATGGTGATCTGTATCGAACCGATGTTTTTTGAAAAAGACAACCGTTATTACATTGATCCATCTGATGGTTGATCAGTTAAACCAGTTAAAAAAAACCAATTTGTTTGTCACTGAGAACATATGGTTTTAATTAAAGAAGATGAAGCAGAAATCCTAACCTTATAGGATTTCTTTTTTTATTACTTAAACTAAAAAAATAAAACTCAGATTTTTTTAAAAATCTTTAATTAAAATTGTTACCCAAATTCGCTTGCAAATTCTTGATCGTCCTATGTAAATAATTTAATTTACATAGAATAAAACTGTAACCTAAAAGAAATTATAGGAGAAACATAAGATATGAAAAAAATAGCTGTTATCGGTTGTGGATTTGTAGGATCTACGTACATCTTAGACTTATTACAACAAGGAGTTCAAGCAGACTTTTTACTTGTTGATAAAAACACTAATTTAGCTGATGGTCACGTAAGAGACTTACGCGACTCTAAATCATTAAAAGCTCAAAACGGATCTACATTTAATGTTGGAACTTACGACGATTTAAAAGATGCTGACGTTGTAGCAATTACTGCATCAATTCCAACTGTACCAACTGCTGATGGTGAAGTGTTTACCGACCGTTTACAATTAATGACTGCAAACGTTAAGATCATTAATGAAATTGCTTTAGAACTTAAACGTGTTGGTTTTAAAGGATTAAGCATTATTCCAACTAACCCATGTGACGTTATGACTGGTGTTTATCAAAAAGTTACTGGTTTTGATCCACACATGATTATTTCTACAGGTTGTCAACTTGAAACAATGAGAACCAGAAAGATGGTTTCAGAAGCTTTAGGTGTTAACTCTGACTCTGTTGAAGGGTTCGTTGTTGGTGAACACGGTTCAGGTGCAGTTGTTCCTTGATCTGTATTCAGAGTTGGTAATGTACCAATGAAGCAATTAATCTCTGAAGGTAAGATTAAAGAAGAATACGTTAAAGATATCTTCCCAAGAGTAATTAAAGAAGCATTTGAAATTATTAAGTTCAAAAAAGCTACTTACTTTGGTATTGCTGAATCAATGTCATTAATTACTCGTGCATACATTTACAACATGAACGTTGTTTTAGGTGTTGGTGTTCAATTAGATGACAGATATGTAGCTCCTGGTATCTACTTCACAGTTCCAGCTATTGTTGGCAAACACGGATGGAAGTTACACTCTAAATTACACTTAAGTGAAGAAGAACAAGCAGCTTTTGATAAGAGTGCATTAAACATTCAAAAAGTAACTCAAGACGCATTAGACCTAATTGGTTTTAAAGGTTAATTTTTAAAAACAGACAATTGTTAAAATTTTTAGCGACTTATTAAGATTTCTTAAAACAGTACTTATTTATTATTTTCCATATTAATTTAGAATTCAGTATCTAGTTCAATATATCTCCATTTTTTAAAGATATAGGCATGGTTAGGTTTTCCATGTCTATATTTTTTTATTTAATGGAAATTTATTAATTTTTAATCATTTACTTATCAAGATAACTAATCGATCATGATTATCAAAAGTTGCTTAAATAATAAAAAAGCAAAATAATCTGTTCAAATCTTGAAAATTCTGATATAATTATATGGCGTAGTCGAAAGACTGCTACATTGTTCTTTGAAAACTGAATACGACAAATCTTTCTAGTCCGAAATTTGATTTAAGTATCAAATCAAATTTCAAAATATAGATTCAATAAAAATAGCTAATGGATCAAATACATAAGTTACTAAGGGCTTATGGTGGATGCCTTGGCACTAGAAGGCGATGAAGGACGTGCAAACCTGCGAAATGCTACGGGGAGCTGGTTGGAAGCGATAATCCGTAGATGTCCGAATGGGGGAACCTGATTAATAGTGATATTAATTATTTAGATCTGAATACATAGGGTCTAAAAGCAATACGTTGTGAAGTGAAACATCTCAGTAGCAACAGGAAAAGAAATCGAAAGAGATTCCGTGTGTAGTGGCGAGCGAAAGCGGAACAGGCCAAACCAAGATTTATCTTGGGGTTATAGGACTGCAATGTGGACTTTGAACTGATAGGAGAAGTAGTTGAAAAGCTACGCGATAAAGGGTTATAGCCCCGTATCTTAAATTGGTTTGATACCTAGCAGGATCCTGAGTACATCGAGAAACGTTATCTTGATGGAAGTCGCCCAGACCATTGGGCAAGCCTAAATACTAACTAGTGACCGATAGCGTATAGTACCGTGAGGGAAAGGTGAAAAGAACCCAGGGATGGGAGTGAAATAGATTCTGAAACCATATGCCTACAACGTGTCAGAGCACATTAATGTGTGATGGCGTGCGTTTTGAAGTATGAGCCGGCGAGTTATGATAGCAAGCAGGTTAACCTTTAGAAGGGAAGCCAAAGCGAAAGCGAGTTTGAATAGAGCGAATTAAAGTGTTTGTTATTATAGACCCGAAACGGGTTGAGCTAGTCATGGGCAGGTTGAAGTTAGAGTAACATCTAATGGAGGACCGAACCGACTTTCGTTGAAACGACAGCGGATGACCTGTGACTAGGGGTGAAATTCCAATCGAAATCCGTGATAGCTGGTTCTCGTCGAAATAGTTTTAAGACTAGCGTAAGATCATGATCAACTGGAGGTAGAGCTACTGAATGTATGATGGCGCCGCCTTGGTGTACTGAATACAATTAAACTCCGAATGCCAATTGATTTATTCTTGCAGTCAGACAGTGGGGGATAAGCTTCATTGTCACAAGGGGAAGAGCCCAGATCATTAAATAAGGTCCCTAAAATATGCTAAGTGGAAAAGGTTGTTAAAATACTTAAACAGCAAGGATGTTGGCTTAGAAGCAGCCATCGTTTAAAGAGTGCGTAACAGCTCACTTGTCGAGTGTTTTTGCGCCGAAGATGTAACGGGGCTAAGCATATTACCGAATTTATGGATTATCATTCTTAGGAATGATAGTGGTAGACGAGCGTTGTATACGGGATGAAGTCAAACCGTGAGGATTGGTGGACTGTATACAAGTGAGAATGCCGGTGTAAGTAACGCTTGAGAGTGAGAATCTCTCAAACCGATTGACTAAGGTTTCCTGGACGAGGGTCGTCCTTCCAGGGTTAGTCTGGACCTAAGGCGAGGCAGAAATGCGTAGTCGATGGAAGAACAGGTTAATATTCCTGTACAAACAAATAGCTGATGGAGTGACGGAGAAGGTTAATGCATCCCCATTATCGGATTTGGGGTTAAATAAGAAGTCTTAAGGGTTGGCAAATCCGCCCTTTTTAAGGACAACTTATGAATACGAGTGAACGCTTTGCAAGTAGCGAAGATGCATACATCACGCTTCCAAGAAAAGCTTCTAGGGTTAACTATTTGTTTCCAGTACCGAGAACGAACACACGTGGTCAAGGAGAAGATCCTAAGGTTAGCGAGTGAACTATAGCTAAGGAACTCTGCAAATTCATCCCGTAAGTTCGCAAGAAGGGATGCTCAATGTAACAGTTGAGCCGCAGTGAAGAACGAGGGGGGACTGTTTAACTAAAACACAGCTCTATGCTAAATCGCAAGATGATGTATATGGGGTGACACCTGCCCAGTGCTGGAAGGTTAAAGAAGGGTGTTAGAGCAATCAAAGCTCCCGACTGAAGCCCCAGTGAACGGCGGCCGTAACTATAACGGTCCTAAGGTAGCGAAATTCCTTGTCGGGTAAATTCCGTCCCGCTTGAATGGTGTAACCATCTCTTGACTGTCTCGGCTATAGACTCGGTGAAATCCAGGTACGGGTGAAGACACCCGTTAGGCGCAACGGGACGGAAAGACCCCATGAAGCTTTACTGTAACTTAATATTGGGCAGAGTTTAGACATATAGAGAATAGGTGGGAGACTTTGAAGCAACTTCGCTAGGAGTTGTGGAGTCACCAGTGGAATACCACCTTTGTTTAAATTTTTCTCTAACTAGTTGCTGTTATCCAGCAATAGGACAGTGTTAGGCGGGCAGTTTGACTGGGGCGGTCGCCTCCCAAAAGGTAACGGAGGCGTGCAAAGGTACCCTCAGCACGGTTGGAAATCGTGTTAAGAGTGTAATGGTATAAGGGTGCTTGACTGTGAGACTAACAGGTCGAACAGGTAAGAAATTAGGTCATAGTGATCCGGTGGTTCAGTATGGAATGGCCATCGCTCAACGGATAAAAGCTACTCTGGGGATAACAGGCTGATACTGCCCAAGAGTTCACATCGACGGCAGTGTTTGGCACCTCGATGTCGACTCATCTCATCCTCGAGCTGAAGCAGGTTCGAAGGGTTCGGCTGTTCGCCGATTAAAGAGATACGTGAGTTGGGTTCAAACCGTCGCGAGACAGGTTGGTCCCTATCTATTGTGCCCGCAGGAAGATTGAAAAGATTTACTCTTAGTACGAGAGGACCGGAGTGAAGACACCTCTTGTGCTCCAGTTGTAGTGCCAACTGCACCGCTGGGTAGCAACGTGTCGAACGGATAAACGCTGAAAGCATCTAAGTGTGAAACCGACTTTAAGAATAATCTTCCCTTCCAGCAATGGAGTAAGAATCGTTGTAGACTACGACGTTGATAGGCTAAATGTGTAAGTGCCGCGAGGTATTTAGCTGATTAGTACTAATAATTCGAGGACTTAGATTTGATCAAAAAACATTAGTTGTTTTTTATCTAAAAATGATTTGTTGTATTTAGTTTTTCAAAGAACAGTGTGTGTGATATCGATATCGTGATGGAAACACCTGGTCCCATTCCGAACCCAGAAGTTAAGCATCATGGAGCCGAAGGTAGCGCAAGCAAGAATAGGAAAATATCACGCAAAAATTAAAACGACACCATTAAGTTGGTGTCGTTTTTTTATTGTTATTTTTGCACTCTCTTTTTGTTTTTCTTAACTAATTTAACAATTCCATAACCAGCTCCACCAATTGTTCCTAAAGAGATTAATGAAACACTAACGATAAAGATGATTAGATTTCTCTTGTCTGTTAGATCAAAACTAATAGCAGATGCTTCTTTAGCTTTAATTTTCTCTTCTTGTTGAGCGTTATTGGTTTTGACATTATCTTGTGTTTGAACCAATTCGTTAGATTCGTTTGAATCAGTAGGATCGTTTCTTAAGATTTCTTCACGAGGTATGTCACCTTCGTTGTCATCAAAAGAACTTGCAGAGGTATTGATTAACTCAATCTCGTTCGTTTTGTTTGCAACATCGAAATTATCTCACGATCGAACAGTTAGATTATATTTATTAAGTTCATTCTTAATTAACTCTGTAATTTTATCTTTCGAATTGATAACTGGCGTTAAATTTCATGCATCAGGTGTAAGCAATTCTAAAGTTATTTTATCGTTAGTGATATTAACTTGATAATTTAAATTAAATATCGTATTATTGTCAAATTTACCGCTGATTTTAAAGATATTGTTATTTTCTTTTTCAAATAATAGATCAAAATTAGTTATTGGATTGAAAGCGGTTTTTTCGATTTTATCTAAAGAGTATAAAGTGAAATTAACTTGGTTAGCGCGTTCGTTTACTTCAACTGAATTAGTAAGAATTCTTAATCCTTTTGCTGCTAGAACAGGTTCAATAACTTTAATTAATTTGATGGTATCCTCTTTGCGAATTGAAAACTCTTGATTGATCTTTAAATTAATAGTTTGATCAGAAATCAGGTTATTATCGTAATCAGTTAATAATCTGATTTCATAATCATTATTTAAATAATTGAGTTTTAATATTGGATACATTTCGTGTTCGAAACTCGCCGTAGATTTATTAACATCAATTACTTTATTGTAGGCTTTGAATTTAACTAAATAGAATTTAGTCTTAAAGTTTTCGTCGTTTTTAAGAAAATATAGTTTGCTAGGAATTAATTCTGGATCCATTTCTGTTCCTGGAATTGCAAAATCATTACCATTTAACACCCTAATAATAGATCAAAACTCTCCTGTTACATCATTCGGCATCAAATTAATCTTGTAACGTTCTGAAAGCGATGATATAAGATTTAGATCATCTACCGTTCAAATATTTTGATTTAGTGAATACACACCATCCTGGTTAATATAAATACTATTAGAATTGAGGTATATTGATTTATAGACATCGATTAAAATATCACTAATAGTAATAGATCTTTCCATACCAATTTTATGATTAAAATCGCTTGCATAAAGAGGCTCAAGCGTATTTACATTAAAATCATTCAGTTCCGCAATTGAATTCTTATATTTAATGTTTAAAAAATCATAACGGTAATTAAGGTTCAAATGCACTGAAACGTCATCTATCTTAAAAATGGGATGATCGTTTTGCATATTTAAAAAATGGTTAATATTGCCGTTATTATCGTCGATTTCTTGACTTACAAAACGTAAATTATCTATCTTTAATTGCAGCCTATTTCTATTTGAATCTAATTGAGGAATAAGGTTTCTTATTTCTTCGAAATTGATGTCTATTGATCTCATTTCATTATTGGAAATCAAAACACGATCAGATATTTTATTAGGTCCTACATAAATATCACCAAACAATCTAGTGGTCCGGTTGAAATCATCAAACAAATTAGGAAGATTCATGATGAAATTGTATTGATATTCATCTATCTCGTTAGTCGTTATTCCTAAAAAACTGAATAGTTCTCTTTGGAAACTGCTAACGTAATTTCTTCCCTTGCCATCTATCAGATTTCTGAAATATTCCCTAGAAGTATTCTTCTCCAAACCCGTGATATCAGCATAATCTAGTGCTAGGTTTTTGTATTTATTTTGTGTTGAATTTACCGTATATTTTTGAATTTCTCTAATATGATTTATTAGTTTTATTAATCGATCATTATATCAAAAACCAAATTGTAAATCTTGATCCTCTTTAGAGTAAACGTAATTCTCTCTTGGTTGAATTGAATTGTTCACTAACTTAAGATTATTTATAAACAAATTGATTAAATTCCTATAACCATTGAATACAGTTTTACTAGTGATACTAAAATCGAGATGTTTGTATTTAAAACTATCTGGAAGGACAAAATAATCAGCAAAAATATTGTATTTTGAGCTAATTAATTTTGATCTTTGATCAATATTTATACTTAAAGCCTTTGGAGCATCTTTTAGCTTATATATGTGATCGTAATATGATTGATTTTCTTGTATAAGTCTATAACCTGAGCCATAATATCAAGGATTCAGTGAGTTAAGTATATCGCGCTCGTTTACGATTCGTCAGATTCCAGAATCTGACTTTCAGAAGAATAACCTTCTCTTGTCGTATTCGATTCGATTGCTACTATCAGGTAAGACATCTTTATTACGGGTAACTTTAAATCCTTCGTAGGTTGCGGGGTTTACAGGATGGATTTTTCATCTTAGAAATTTAACACTTTTAAGATTTCTTCTCTTTACAAAATCTGTGTTTAGATCAGATATTGTGGGCTCCCATCCGCTGTACATATCTTCTCTAATCGTAAACTTATCACTCGCAACATCTACGTTAGTTAAAGCATAATATTGATTAGTCGTATTAGGTACAGGATCAAAAAAGCCGTGCAATGAACTGTTTGGCTTATATTTAACAAAACCATTAGTTAACTCTACATCGCTTAGAGGTAATTTCTTGACAACGTATTTAGGGATCTCTTCTCGCCACTCTCTGCGAGTGTAATTATTAATAAAATCAATGTGATTTACAACTCTAGGAGTATATTTTTCAGCAAACTCATAGTTACCACTACTAGGATCCGAATGGGTTCCAAAATTAGTAATTTCACCAATTCATCAAGGTGCGTTTTTTCTTTCGTCTTTGGACCTAACTAACTCTACGTCATCCAAAATATTTTGAAACGTGCGACTATCACTCCTGAAAAGTGATTTAGTTTCAACATATTCAACTGAATCGATTTGGTAAAGCAGACCAAATTTTGTCTTCAATTCATCAATCCAGCTTTGGGCCTTATTAAACCGATTTATGTATGTTTGATCGGCTAAATTAAGAATCTGTTCTTTAAGTGATTCAATCGTATTTTTAGACCGATCCGGATTCAAAGTTAACGTCAGGTTCTCATTTCGATCATTTGCTCTTAAACTAATCGTTCGGTTATTAATATTGCGACCATCATCATTACGATTATTGTTATAACTATGGTTGACCAACCTGAATTCATTAACAGTGGCAGTGTGCTTAATGCCACCATGAAAACTGGTTGAGAACATTGCTAATGCATTTATCAGTAAGTAAGCTTTTTTCATTCTAATCAAGATATGTCTAAACACTGAAAAAAGCAAAAAAATTAAGAAATTAATTTTTAATATAATTAAAAAAGCTATTGTTTAAAAATAATTATGTCTAAAAAACTTAACGATCAGGAATTAGTTCGTTTAGATAAACTTAATCGTTTAATTGAATCTAAACAAAACCCTTATGAGGTTACTAAAGTCGCTAACACTCACACTACAAAGAGTTTAAAAGAAAAGTATGATGAGTTTTCAAAAGAGCAATTAGTTGAACTACAACTTGATAAACCAATTACTGTTAGTGGTCGGGTGATCTCAATAAGAAGAACGTTTATATTAATTCAAGATTTTGAATCAGAAATCCAACTATATATAAATAAAAATAAACAACCTGATGTGTTTAAGTATTTTAATGAATACCTAGATTTAGGTGATATCGTTTGTGCAAGTGGTAAACCGATGAAAACAAACACTAATGAACTTTCATTAGATATTGATTCATTAAAGATTATTAGTAAATCTTTAAGAGTACCACCTGAAAAATTCCATGGAATCGCTGATGAAGAAATTCGTTCACGTAAGCGTTATTTAGACCTAGTTTATAACAAAGAATCTAAAGAAAGATTTGTTTATCGTTCAAAGATTATTGCAGCGATGCGTCAATATTTTAATGAGAACGGTTTTTTAGAAGTAGAAACACCGTTTTTACATGCACAGATCGGAGGTGCTGCTGCTAAACCGTTTATTACAAGATATAACGCATTAGATCGTGATTATTATTTAAGAATTGCTCCTGAGTTACCACTTAAAAAGCTTATTGTTGGAAGTTTTGAAAAGATCTATGAGATTGGTAAGTGTTTTAGAAATGAAGGAATGGATTCAACTCACAACCCTGAGTTTACCAGTGTTGAAACCTACGTAGCTTATGTAGATTATATCTACATGATGGAATTGACTGAATCACTTGTTAAATATATTGCCAAAGCAATCGGTGTTAGTCAAACTAACATCAAAGATGAAACTGTTGATTGGAATAAACCATTCAAACGTATTAAGATGACTGAATTAGTCAAACAGGAAACTGGAATCGATTTTACCCAAGTAAGTAAAATCGATGAAGCTTTAGAGTTAGCTAAAAAACACAAAATTCACGTTAAAGAACACGAAAAAACTATTGGTCATATTATTAATTTATTTTTTGAGGAATTTTGCGAAAGAAAATTGATTGAACCAACGTTTGTAACTCATCATCCTGTAGAAATTTCACCACTATCTAAATTAGATTATTCAGATCCACGATATACTGAAAGATTTGAGTTGTTTGCATTTGGTCGAGAATTAGCTAATGGATTTAGTGAATTAAACGATCCAATCGACCAAAGACAACGTTTTGAAAAACAATTAGAAGAAAAACAAAAAGGTAATGATGAAGCTTCTGAAATGGATGAAGATTTCCTAGAAGCTCTAGAAAACGGTCTACCTCCAACTGGTGGTTTAGGTATTGGTGTAGACCGTTTAGTGATGATGTTAACAGGTACAACATCGATCCGAGATATTTTGTTTTTCCCTCACCTACGTGAAGAATAACAATTAATTATAATTAGTGTGTAATCCGCAGTCTGTTTGAGATGGATAGTGAAAATAAAAATTATTACGAAATATTAGGTGTTGACACTAAGGCATCTCAGAGCGATATTAAAAAAGCGTTTAGAAAACTCGCTAAAAAATACCACCCTGATGTCAGTGACGACCCCAAATCAGTCCAACTGTTTCAAAAGATCAATCAAGCTTATGAAGTCTTAAGTGATGAAAAATCACGTAGAGACTACGATGAGTTCGAACTAGATCTTTATGATAGTGAGGATGATGCAGAAGATTCAACCGAGTTTGTAGCTACTAAAGATGTCTTTAGTAAGATTTTTACAAACATCAGACCTGGTCAACAGGCAAATCAGAGTGCAAACAGACCATCTTCTGGTGCTCAAACTAGTAACGCTCAAACTGCTCAGACTGCTGCTAAAGCAGATCCAAATACACCTAAAAATCTGTATACAATCTTAGGTGCTAACAAAAAAACTTCTCTTGATGAATTAAAACGTTTGTATAGTATCTTGAAAATAAGATACTCAACTAGTCCAAAAACTGAAGCAAACGAATGAATCAAGAAAGAAATTAAATGTGCTTATACAGTTTTATCTAACCACGAAAGTAAGGTTAAATACGATAAAACTGGTATTTTCACGTTTGAAGGAGTAAGTCATCTAGGTGGAGTTTTTTCACGAATCCGACATCTAGAAGAATTACAAAAAATTCAGAAAAAAGCTAAAACAACTTCTGAATCTACAGGAACACGTAAGGTTAACAATAAAAAAAGCACCACTCCTAACGTGCCTTATAGTAACGTTAGAGATCGTGCTTATTCATATACAAAATTTAGTACCCCTCAAGCACAAAAACGATCGGCCTGACAAAATACCAACATTGACATCAATGTTGATGATTATATTACCGACATTAATGCAGCAGATGACGAACTAAACTCACTGCGTCAAGAAGTGTTTAGTCAAAAACAAAAAAACGAAGATAAAAACAAGCAAGATCCTAATGCTAAAAAACAAAATGCTTTAGCTAGATTTAAAGAAAATCATCCAGTTTTAAGTTCGGTGATCACTGGTCTGTCTATTTCAATTATTTTAACGATAATTATCGTTGTTATTATTGCTAAAATTGGTATAACTAATTAACGCAAAAAGATATAAAAAATAATGAATAAACAAGATATTATTGAACACGTAAATAACGATCATTTAGATACTTTAAATATCATCTATCGTCATTACGTAAAAAATGAAGAGATCAAATCAATTAAACTAATTGATTTGGATTTAGATAAATTAACTGTTTTAGTTAATGATCAAACAGTAGAAATTCCTTATGAAAGAAAGGTCAAGGAATTAAGCGAGATTAAGTACGTAATGATTGAGATGCACCAAAAAGCACAATACTTACTTAATCTTAATGATGTTCAAGAAGAATACAATGAGTTTTTTAAAAGCAACTTTAGAAGTATTCATTTAGCAACTAGAAACAAAGACAACGAACTAGCATGTAGTTCAACGGTGTTGTATCGTAAAGGTGACCGATTATATGTTTATTTAGCAAAGGTTGCTAAGCATTATGAAAACATTCGATTTAACAATCAAAATTTAGGGGTTTTATTGATTGAAAATAGTGCTGATGATAAATCTGAATATTTAAGAAAAACAGCGCAATATTTGGCAGATTTTGAACAAATTGATGATCAAAATTTAGTTAATGAATTACTAGATAATTTGGCACAAAATCCAGTGGAAGCTAGAACTGCTAATATGCTTAAAAAGTTTGTTGGATTTGTACTATTCGAAGTTAAACTAAAAAAAGGTCGTGTGAATCTTGGATTTGGTAAGGCATATGATGTTGTGGATCATAAGTTAGTACCAATTGAAATGAAAGAAGAACACAGAATGGTTGATTAACCATTTGGCAGATAATAAAAAAATATCCCTTATATTGGGATATTTTTTTATTTAAATTTTTGAAAGGATATGAAAAAGTAAGATAAAAACAAGGTAAAAACCTTGCTTTTGTTATCGTTTGTTGTTTTGGAAATTATTCCATCTTAACAGCGATCTTAAGAACGCCATCACCACGACTTTGGAATAAATCGTAAGCTTCTACGATTTGATCGAATTTGTATTCGTGAGTAACTAACTTAGATACGTCGATTCTCTTTTCTTCGATTAATTTAATTAAACGACGCATTCTTTCAGCACCACCAGGACATAGAGACGTTTTAATAGTGTGGTCACCTAAACCAGCCGCAAATGATTCTAATGGAATTACTAAGTCTTGAGAATAAACACCGATTGAAGATAATGTACCACCTGGTCTTAATGATTTAAGACAAGTTTGGAAAGTAGCATTAAGTCCTAAACATTCAACAGAAGCATCACACAGTCTTCCGTTAGTAATTCTCTTGATAGCTTCCATAACATCTTCTTTAGCAAAGTTAATTGTGTGAGTTGCACCTAATTCTTTAGCCATTCTTAATCTGTTTTCATCACCATCAACAGCAATAATAGTAGCAGCACCTAATAGTTTAGCACCGATTGTAGCACATAGACCAATTGGTCCTTGAGCAACTAATAAAACAGTATCACCTAATTTAATTTGAGCATTTTCTGAACCTTTAATACCAGTTGATAAGATATCAGGACATAAAATAACTTGGTTATCAGTTAGTGATTCAGGGATTTTAGCAACATTAGCCATTGCATTTTTAACTAATACGTATTCAGCTTGACAACCATCTTCGATGTTACCAAACTTTCATCCACCAGTGGCTTTATAACCATAAGTTTCATCCATACCGTCTTGACTTGATTGACCGTATTGACAAGCTGCTGAGTGTCCAGATGGAGTAATAGCACCAGCTAGTACTCTTTCACCAAGTTCAAAACCTTTAACATTAGCACCATAAGCTGCAACTGTACCAACAGCTTCGTGACCAATAGTTAAGTTTGGAGCAACTGGATATTCACCTTTACGAATGTGAATGTCAGTTCCACAGATTGTTGTAGTTGTAACCTTGATTAATAGATCGTTTGGTCCAACAACAGGAACAGGTTTTTTAACAATAGCAATTTTTTCTTTTTCAACAAAAACTAACGCCTTCATTTCTTTAGGTAAGTTAATTGATTTCATATTTTTTCTCCTTGAATAGCATTCAAGTTCAATAATGAACTAGCTATTTAAGAGTACTTTTAACTAATAATTTTTAACGAATTAAATTAATTAGAATAACACACTTTATTATTTTTATCTTAAAAATGCATTTTTTACAGCCATTTTATACGAATAACGTTTTAAGATCATGCTACGGTAATTTTTTGTGCCTTTTTCCTATAAAGGAAAAATTACCTAAAAAACAAAAGGGTCATTATGGTTCTTTATTTAAAATTTTTATAAATAAGACAAAAAACTGTGTATAATTATTTTCAATAGCATTCAAAAAAATTTAATGAACAATATCTTTATTACGCCCCAAGCAGTGGGCGACAATACAAATCTCGCGATATTTGTTAACTTATTAATTTATATTGCGTTTTTACTAACAGTTCCAACCCTGTTAATCTTTTGTTTAACTTTTATTAAACCTAAGTTAAAACAAAACCAAATGTTTAATCTTTATGCATTTTCATCTGCATTGTTATTAAGTATTGGTACCGTAGGTTTATTATTTGAAGCAACTGAAGGTGCAACTGGGTTTGTTAACAACACCTTAAGAAGTTATAGTGAAACAAATCAAACTCTAATTAAGATTGCCATCATTGTTGGAGGAGCAATCTTAGGATTAACTTTAGTTATCTCATTTAGATTCTTATACATTCACTTTACCAAACAAGATCACTGTAATCACACCCACGATCATTCATTACACATCATGAATGAGGGTGAAGATCTTCATCATAAGATGAAAGAACACAAACCTAATATTAAAGCTGCTTGGTTAGTGATCATCTTGTTATTATCTCACCGTGCAATTGATGGTTTTATTTTAGGGGGAACAGTTTCTTTATTAACACTAGATCCTACTCAAATCAATCTTGGTTTTATAATTACATTTAATCTTCACATTCTTGTTGAAGTTGTGATTATTCACTACCGTCAGATCCAATATGGTGAAAGAAGATTTAAAGCTGCGCTTCACAACTTCTACACAACATTACTAATTATCCCGATTATGATAATTGGGGCTTATTTAAACCGTTTCTTAAGAAACGTTGGTTGAATCATTCCATTAGTTAATGCAAGTGGTGGGGTGATTATCACGTTCTTAGCAGTAATTGAATTAGTGCCCGAATTTATTCATAACCGTTCAATGAAAACTTCAGATTGATACAAGATGTTAATTTCGTTTGCGTTTGGTTTAGTGTTTGCAATCTTAATCTTGTCTATACACAATGCTTCTCATGCTGAACACGATCACGGTGCCATGATGGGTCATGATCATGACCATGATCATGAACACGGAATGATGGGAATGATGGATCACGACCATGACCATGATCATGAACCAGTGATGCATCTAATTAGACAAGCAAAGAATTTATTGCTTTTCCAATTTAAATAGGTCTTTATATTTTTTATTTAGTTTGAAAAAAGTTAAAGGGTTTCAACCACTTCCTTTTAAATAAGACATCTTGCGATGGATAGAAAACTGGACATCTCTTTTAACAATTCGTTTAACGAATTCTAGGTTGTTTTCAAAATAATATCAAAGATATTCTTGATGATTCTTTTCAATCATCTTGTTTAAGAACTCAAGGTTTTGATCTTCAAGATCAACCTTGTATCTTCTTAATTTGGCATCAAACAATTCAGGTTCGCTAACTGAAGTTAACGACTTAATATATTGATAAGAACCATCTTGATCTAAGTGTTGAAACAAAAGATCAAAATAAGCTGATTCAGAATAAGGTGAAACACTTAAAGGATTTATATCCTTTTTATAAAAGACCGTATTAACAAAATCTAGGTTTTCACAAACCAGATTTTTTAATTTAACGGGTTTATAGACCTTTTGATAACGTTTTAGATTTCAAAAATATAATTTCTTCTCAACTAGATTTTGTTTTAAGACACTAACAAACGCTTCATCAAGTTCGTTTCTAACATCAAAAATATAATAAAAATCCGTGGTTATTAAATTCTCTTTAAAAAGATAATTTAATGCATTCGACAAATTCTCAAACTTTTGTTTGTGAACTATACTTGGATCTAAATTGTTTTTTTCAACAATATCGTTAGTTAGATCAACTGATTGATCTAATAAAACTATCAGTTTCTCATTTTTTAAATAATCTAATGTTCGTTGTAAATTGTTCCCACAATTTCTTAAATACAAAATTGTCGTTAGTGCCATTTATATTCGTTCATTTTCGATTATTTTAGCTTAAAATATAATAAAAATAATAACACTATCTATTAGTTTAAAAATACATTTTTAATATGAATAAATACGAAGGTATTGGTGCTTCAAACGGAGTAGCGATAGCTAAGGCTTACGTGCTTAAGGCTCCGATTTTTGATTTTGACAACAACAAGATTCAACCAACTGAAGTAGAAAATACAATTACAAAGATTAAGCAAGCTTTTGATAAAACATCAGAACAATTAAGAGAGTTAAAAACGATCGCATTAAAAAATTTAGGTGAAGAAATTGCGATCGTTTTTGATGGCCACATTAACATAGTTAATGACCCGATGCTGTTTGATCAGATTTCAAATGAAGTTAAAGAAAATTTGGCAAACGCACCAACTGCAGTTGCTAAAATCTATGATCAAACTAAAGCAATGTTTGAAGGAATTGATGATGCTTATCTAAAAGAAAGAGCTTCTGATATTGGTGATGTTAAAAAACGAATCTTATCTAACTTGTTAAATGTTGCTCTACCTGATCTATTAGCGATTAATGAAGAAGTAATCATTATTGCTGATGATTTAACACCATCTGAAACTTCGTTATTAAATAAAGAATACGTTAAGGGGTTTGCTACTAATATTGGGGGAAGAACCTCTCACTCTGCTATTATGGCAAGAACGTTGGAAATCCCAGCAGTATTAAGTTTAAAAAATATTACTGAAACACTTAAGCATGATCAATTGATCTGTATTGATGGAACTAAAGGTGTTGTTTATAGTGATTTAAGTGAAGCTGATATTAGCAATCTTAAACAAGAACAAGAAAAGTATAACGAAAGCCAAGCTAAGCTTAAGAAGTACTTAGCTCCAAAAGCAGTTACATTAGATGGTCATGAAGTAGTTGTGGCTGTTAATATTGGTAAACCAGCTGACCTATTAAAAGGTAATGAATATGGTGCTAAGGGTGTGGGATTATTTAGAACTGAGTTCTTATACATGGATTCAGCAAACTGACCAGATGAAGAAACCCAATTTAATGCTTACAAGCAAGCATTAGATTATGCTAATAATGAAACTGTTATTATTAGAACACTTGATATTGGTGGGGATAAGAAATTAAATTATTACACATTCCCAGAAGAAATGAACCCATTCTTAGGGTTTAGAGCGATTAGATTTACCAATCAAAACCCTGATATTTTTAAATCTCAATTAAGAGCATTATTACGTGCTTCTAAATTTGGAAGTTTAGGAATCATGTTCCCAATGATAGCTAATCTAGATGAGTTATTAAAAGCTAAAGAGATTCTAGAAGAAGCTAAAAAAGAATTAGATCAACGTAACGTTGAATATGGAAAGCCATTAGTGGGAATTATGATTGAAATCCCATCAGCTGCTGTGATGAGTGATGTGTTAGCTAAATACGTTGATTTCTTCTCGATCGGAACCAACGATATGATCCAATATTCATTTGCAGTGGATCGAATGTCTAAAGAAGTTAACTATTTATACCAACCACTAAACCCAGCTTTATTAAGAATTGTTAAGATGACAATTGATGGTGGATTAAAACACAAGGTGTGAACTGGGATGTGTGGTGAGATGGCAGGAGAACCACTAGCTATCCCAATTCTATTAGGAATGGGACTAAAAGAATTCTCAATGTCAGCATCATCAATGCTTAAGGCTAAAGAATTGATAAACAACCTGAAATATTCTGATTGTCAAGAATTAGTTAACCAAGTAATCGATCTTGAAAATCAAGAAGAAGTGACTACAAAAGTCAAGGAATTTTTAGCTAAAAACAACCTTAGTGTTGCCTAGTAAAATAAGCTAAAAACTAGATAACAATAATCTTTGGTATTAATCATAATTATCTTGTTGAATTTAAAGTTAGCAACAAGAAATTATGATTAATTTATTAGACTTAAACAAAGTTATCGACAAATACTATTGATACGCATTCAAAGTAGCTAGTAAAGTATTTTATAACTACTACTCTTCTTTACCTTTTGAATCATCTGATTTGCATCAGATCTCAGCGCTTGCCATCATGGATGGCTATAATCGTTTTGATTCTAAAAAAAATGACAATTTTGATGGATACATCAAAAAGTATGTTTCTTTATATATTATTAGTACTTTCAAAAAAGAAACAACCAATAAAAGAAAGTTACTTAATAACAGTTCAGAAAAAGATAATACCGCACCAATCTGTCACAAGACTCCTGAGTATTATCTAAAGTTAGATGAACTAAGGAGTGAAATCAAAAAAGTCCTAAACAAGTTTAGGCCTAATCAACGCAAAATGATTATTGAGTTTTTACAAGGTAGTCGGATCTGTGATATCGTTAAAGAATTTAAAACCAACAAGCACAAAGTAAGTTATGTGATCAGTAAATTTAAAAATGAAATCATTAAAAATGATTTAATAAGTAGCAGTATAAATTATTAATAAACTCGATTACAATAAAAAGTGATCTATGAAAAGCTAGCGATGATTAGTTTGATTGGCTAATTGGTAATAAAATTACTAATGATCAGTAGTTATTATCTAGTTTTTAGCAAGTAACAAATTTACTAAAAACGGTTTTTGTGTAATTGTTAAGTAATTATGTAGCAATTATTGAACCCATTAGTAAATAATAAAAGCTACTTAGTACGGTTTAATTAATTATTTAAGGTCAATAGTAGATTATCTTGATTGGTCACAGAATCCGGGGTCTTTGATCAGCTAGGATCGTTAAATACATATTAAAAATAGGGAACGCGTCCCTATTTTTTCTTTTTTGTAGATTTTTAGCTATTTTGGTTAGTTGTCAAATCTAAATGTGTGATATAATTTTAATGATGTTCTCAATATCAACAATTTTTTCGGAGTAATAAATGGCATTATCAAAAGATAAAAAGACTGAAATCATCAAGAAGTTCCAAAAAAATGACGCAGATGTTGGCAGTGTTTTTGTTCAAGTAGCTGTTTTAACAGAAGAAATTAAGTCATTAACAGAACACCTACTTAAGAACAAAAAAGACTTCATTTCAAAGCGTGGTCTTTATACAAAAGTTTCAAAACGTAAGAACTTATTAAATTACTTAAAACGAAACGATTTGAACGCTTATAGAAACTTGATTTCAGAACTAGAATTAAGACATTCTTAATTTACTGATAAAGAGAAAAAGCACACAAATTTGTGTGCCTTTTTTGTTTTTATTGATATATTCATATTAATTATTAACAATATGGCTAAAATTAATTTTTTCACCCTAGGCGGACAGGACGAACAGGGCAAGAACTGTTCAGTTCTAGAAGTCAATGATGATATCTATTTATTTAATGCAGGGAGTTTAGTACCAATCAACAGCCTATTAGGTGTTGAACAACTGATCCCTGATTATTCTTATATCATTAATCATAAAAAGAAGGTTAAAGGTTTATTTATTGGTTATCCTTCCCAATCTAATTTAGGTTCATTACTTTATTTATTAAAGTCATTAAAACCTCATACTTTAACGATCTATACTTCATTAATTGGTAAAACGATTATTGAAAGTATTATGGACAAACAACACGATTATGAGCCATATAAGAAATATGTTAATATCGTTGTTTTAAACCCATTAAAAGAGTTTAAGATCAATGATAATGTCAGTGTTACTCCATTTAGAGTATTTTCATCAATCCCTTATAGTTATGGGTTTAGCTTATCAACTCAAGATGGAAATATCGTTTATATCGACGATTTCATCTTGGTTAATGATAAGAACAAAACATTTAGTTCGGATCTAATGGATCCTAAAATGTTAGTTAATAATAAGAAGGTTTTATTATTAATTGTTGGTGCTGGACAAGTTGGTAAAAATGTTAGTAATACCAGTCCTAATCATCGTTCTAAACAAGCAATTGAAAAGTTCATGAACGATTGTAAAGGTCGAAGCATTATTGCTTGTTATGATGATAATGTTTATGCGATCTTTACAGCAGCTACGATTGCCAGAAAACACCAAAAACCATTCATTGTTTATAGTCAATCATCAATAAACTTATTCCATACAATCATTAAGAAGAATATGTTTAATTCACGTGATTTGCAAACGATGCCAATCAGTGAGATGAACAACACTAAAGATGCCATTATTGTTGTTGCAAACACTCCACATAATCTATATAACCAGTTAGCTAAAATAGCTACTGGTGAAGATAAACGATTAAAACTAGATGAGCAAGATCGCTTTATCTTATTAACACCTAAGATTGCTGGGTTTGAAAGTTATGAAGCTAAGATCTTAGATGAGATTGCACGTTGTGATGTGATCTATAAACGTCTAAGTTCTGAGGTGTTACCAATTAAAGCTTCAAACGAGGACCATAAGTTTTTAGTTAACTTATTTAGACCTCAATATGCTGTGCCAATTCAAGGTTTATACAAAGAATTTGTTAAATACCTTGAAGTGGTTAACCAAACTGGAAATTTCAAAGAGCACCACAAACCCATCTTACTTTACAATGGTGAGATCTTAAGTTTTGTTAATGGTAAATTAACAAACAAACACGAAGAATTACATTTAAATTCTAAGTGTATTGATTCAGCTGGTGTTCAAGATGTTAAATCAATGATCTTATCTGAACGATTCCAAATGGGTACTAATGGTGTGGTTGTATTAGCAATGTACTTCTCAAGTAAAAGGATGGAATTCTTAGATGCAATTGATATCCAAACCTATGGGGTTAGTGATGAAACAGCTAAATTAAATGATGCAATCGCTAAGTGTAAAACCCAAGTTAAAACGATGCAAGTTACATTCATCTCAGATATCAAAGATCGTATTGAAAAGAATATGAAAAAACGCATCACGATGAATGATTACACGCAATTCAAAAAAACTATCCGTAAATTGGTAGGTAAGATCTTTGAAAAGAGCTTATTTAAGAATGCAGCGGTAATAACCAGTGTTGTTGAATTAGAAAACTAGGGATAAAATATTTAACAATATGAATCGTGAATTAAGAGATAAAAAAATTAATCTAAGAGGGGTTGTATCTGATAAAAACTACATCGTTAGATTAACGATTGTTATTTTTATTGGCATTACCTTATTCTTAAGCTTTCTAAGAGCACCTTATTTTGGTGAGTTTTTAGATGGTTTAGTATTTGATTTAATGTTCTTTGGAACAGCTAAGTACATCTTTTATCTTGCGAGTTTTATTGTTTTAATTATCTTAGCGTTTCGCCAACCAATCATCTATAAGATTCACAAATCCAAGATGTTTTGGTTGTTTATCTTATTAGTAGATTTATTCATCTTATTAATTTTTGGAATAGTTCACTATTCACTTTATTTAACAAATATTAGTCAGATCACTTTATCAACTTATGTGAATGAGTTCTTCATGAAATGAACTAACTCATTATGAATACATGGTAAGTGGTTGTGACAAAATGATGCACCGTTATTAATCTCTGGTGGATTAATTAACAGTTTGTTTATTGCAGTTAATGCATTCTTCCCTGCATTAATTGCAGTTGAATTAGCATTAATCGTTTTAACGATCATCATCTTATTTATCGGGATCTATTACAACGTTAAAGGGTTTGTTAAATTAAAGAATAAATTTATCAAAGTTCTTGGTGGGGTAATTAATAAAAACTTCACTCCGTTTTATGAACGTTGAAGAACTAATAATGATAAAGCGTTAGTAGTTCCAAATAATTCTGAAGAAGACAAAGAAAGTTTTGTTAAAGAAAAACAGATCGATGATCTGTATTATGGTAATCAAAACTTAGATACTCACCAATCGGGTTTTTCAAATCCAGTTCATCAATCTCAAGTAAAAGAAGAGTTACCTGAGATCAGACAAAAATCAGTTAATGAACGTGAATTAAATCAATCACTACTAGAAGTGATTGTTGAAAAACTTGAACAGTTGTTTAAGAAAGAAAACTTAGATGTTGAACTAATTGATAAAAAATGTGGACCAACTGAAGTTAGTCTTGCTTATGAATTCAGTGATCGTAAACAGATCAAAAGAATTAAAAATTTGGATAAACAGTTTGTTGATATCTTTGAAAGTAATGTTGTCAGCATTAACCAAAAAGGTAATATCGTTTATTTCTACACCAAAGCATTTAATGAAAGTAAGATTTCATTAGTTGATGTGATGATCAAACCCGATGAAACAACAAAAAACCAATTGAATTGTGCAATCGGAATTGATCAAGATTTTAATCCAATCAATTTTGATCTAAAAAAAGAGAAAAGTCTTTTATTTATTGGTGGGTTGGGTTCAGGTAAACTTGCTTGTACGATTTCATCTTTAATTTCATTAGCGATCAGTAAACCTACAACCGATTTACAATTAGCGATCATCGATCTGCCCGATTCAAAACTATCTAAGTTAGATGTTTTAGGTCATTTGGTTTATCCACCAATTAACTCAATCGAAGAAACAAACCAATTCTTTGAAAAAATCATGAACGAGATGAAATATCGTAACAAGATTTTAGAAGAAAATAATCTTGAAACAATCGATGAATATAATGATAAAAATCCTAATCAAAAGATTAAGGATTTTGTCATCTGTATCAACGATATCAACGATCTATTAGACTATGATTTTTCAAATATATTTAAAATTATTTCGTATATTTATAAGGTAGCTAATAAGATCAATGTTTATCTAGTTTTAGTAGCTAACCAAATTACTAAAGCTTTAGTAGATGATGATCTAATCACTTATTATGGTAAGATAATCAATCTTAGGGTTGATACACCTGAAGAATCTGATCTATTAGTTAATAATAAAGATCTATACAAACTTCATAAGAATGGTGATTTTTATGTCGTTGATCCAAAATCAAGATCTACCTTAACTAGAGGTCTATCTTGTTTTGTTGAAGATTATGTATTAGAAGATCTAAGAAGACATTACAGTATTAAAGAGTATTAGATTATGAAAACTATTAGTTTAAAAGAATTAGAACAATTAATTCAAACAAATACCAAACCAATTTTTGTTAAGTTTGCTTGAGCAGATTGTGGTGTGTGCAAGATGAATGCACCGATTATTGAAAAGGTGGCAAACCAAAGACAAGACCAATACGATTGGTATGAAATTGATGTTGATAAAGAACAGATCTGAGCAGAAGATCAACCTAATCATCAATGAGCTATTAAGATCGTACCAGTATATATGATCTTTAAGAATAAACAAAAAGTTTTCGAACACGTTAATTTCTTAGCTGAAGATAAATTAAACACTGAACTAGATAAGCACATATAGGTAACTAGATGGACTTAATGAATGGATTTTTTAGTTTTGAACACGAACCGGTTTTTTTTGAAATCCATTACCTTTTTTATTACACTTGAGCAAAGAATGGCTTAAAAAAGCTAGAAGAAATTAGTCAAATTAGCTTTCATCAATATGACAAGATTCAGATCGAAAAAGATAAAGCTAATTCTTGATATCAGTTATATTTAATCCTTAATAAAACTAATAAACCAATTGCGGGACAAGTATATTTAGATAACCTAAAATACTTGTCTAATACGAGTGCTTTTTCTAAGAAAAAAGCTAAGCTTTTAGTTGTTAATGTTAAGCAAGATGATTATGATAAGTTTTTAGGTAGTAACAAAAATGTTATTACGACCTTGTTTAACAATTTTTACAACGGGTTGTTAATTAAAGACGTTAAGGATCAGTTTGTTAATAAATGAAAATCGAAATTTAGTTTTCATAAGAAGATCTTAGCAGCTAAATTATTTGATGCTTTTGCTGAAAATAATAACAAGTTTGTTGAACTACAAAAAAGCATCAAACTTTACAACGATCAGTTTTATAATGCTAAAGATATCAACTTAAGTCACTTTAATTTATTAAAACGTAATTATGATGAATTAGTAGATTCATTAACTAATTATGATGAAGATTTTAAGCTGATTAATGAAAAAAACGTTGGCTTAATCAACGCACAAAAAACATCTGAAAAGATCTCACATATTTATTTCTTACAAGATCAGATTAAGAATCTAAAACAAAGAATTGTTAATTTAAAAATTAACAAGAAATATGGACCTTATTCTGTAGAACAGTTAGCTGAAATCAAAAGAACAACTAATGAGATTAAGCAATTAGTTGTTCAAAATAAAAAACAAAAACGAGATCTAAAAATGATCTTGAATAGTTACATCAAAGGTCTAAATAAACAATCTACGTTTAACCAATCAAGAGCATTTATCGAATTTAATTATGCTGATAAGATCTATTATTTATCAGAGTGATTCAAAGCAAATGAGCTTACTAAAGTAATTAAAAAGATTCGTTGAATCACACACCTTGATATGGACGATATCAATAAGTTTATTAATCAAGTTAAAAAACTTATTGATAAAAGAACCGAACATATTCATGATTTTGAAAAAACAATTAATCTAAAAGAAAAACGTCAATTAGGTTTTTTATATTCAGATCTAAGATACAAATTTAGAAAGATTGCTAAGATCTCTTTACATAAAAGTGATCAAGAGATCAACAGTTTAATTGTTGATCTAGTTGAAAAAAACAAACTAAATTATGGAAGATATCTTAACGAGTTGTTCCAAAAACGGTTGTATCTATCTAGACTAAAACTTAACTTTAAAGAATCAATTAAGTTATACCGTTTACACCTAAACGGTTATGACTTTTATAAGTTGTTTAATAACAAGTATCAAACTAGAGTTTATCGAGATGATACGAAAAAGTTGTTTAATAAAAACGTTTTAGAAAAAATCTATCAACTATCAATTAATAGTTATCAACGACTATATCATTATTATTTAAATTTATCTAAAACTTCGCGTAACGAGATTCAAGCAATCATCTTTTATATTAATGCGTTTAGTTTCAAATTAACTTTAGCATTCATGGATTCATATAAAATGAATCCATTGGTTAGCTTTTATAGCAACTTAATGAACATTCATTGAGCAACAAGATTAATTTGAAACCAAACTAAAGGGTTTATTGACGAGATTGAAATTGAAACTGATAGTTTAACCAATTTCCCAAAAATTAACTTTGATGTTAAGAATTACAGTAAAACTCTGAAAGAAAAGTTTGAACTGCAATATAAGAAATATCTAGATAATAACAGCAAGATTAATGCCAAGATTAATGCCAGGTATGATGAATATGTTGTTCAACACTCAACAGATGTTAAACAAAAATTAAATACTGATGCTTATATAAAATTTAATTCAGAGTCTTATAAAAAAGAAGTAGAAGCTAAGATTCTTGATATTAAAGAATTAATTAAACAAAACAAAGCTAGACAAGAACAATATAAACTTGATTACTTATCTAAAAATACAATGAACGATCAACGTTTGCATTTTGAATCGTTTAATAAATTAAAAACCACGATCAAAACGTTGTATCGTAACATTAAACTAGTTAATAAGATCTTGTATAAAAAGAAGTTATTAAAAACTAAGGACGCGATTGATATTAGAACGATTAGTTCTAAATTAAATTACTATTTAGCAATTATCAATCGCTGGGAATATTTATATGATCTATTTATAGATTGAAAACCAATCAAATATCGTTCTAAAAAATTAAGAAAAATTTTAACTGAACTATATTTATATCGTTCATATAAAGATGTTGGTATTAGTGAAGAGATCAATTATGGTTATCTATCATTCTTATCAAATTCAGATGCAATCACAGTTTATTTACTATCTAAGTTTGCTAAAGCTCCCAAACTGTTATTTGTTGAGAACTTTAATCTAAAGAATAAACATGAATACAATGTCTTTAAAGGATTGTTATTAAAATATCAAAACCAATCACAAACAGCGATCATTCTTAATGATTCTGATTCAAAACTAATGAACGATTTAGGGATTAGAAAATTCTAATGAAAAAGAATAAAAAAGATTCAGCCAATTATATCAGCATCGTTGGTGCTAGACAAAACAACCTGAAAAATATTAGTTTAGATATTCCCAAAAACCAGTTGGTGGTAATCACTGGTCTATCAGGTAGTGGGAAATCTTCTTTGGCATTTAAAACAATTTATGCCGAAGGTCAAAGAAGATATCTAGAATCATTATCACCTTATGCACGTCAGTTCTTGGGAAATAATGATAAACCTGATGTTGATTCAATTGAAGGGTTATCACCTTCAATTTCGATCGATCAAAAATCAACATCGCACAACCCTAGATCAACTGTGGGAACAGTAACTGAAGTGTATGACTTCTTAAGATTATTATGATCTAGGGTTGGGGATGCTTATTGTATTAATGGGCATGGCAAGATTAAAACAACAACAATCAAACAAATCATTGATCAGGTTTTAGAATTAAAAGACGAAAGTAAGTTGCAAATTCTAGCACCCGTTATTAAGTTACAAAAAGGAACGTTTAAAAACGAGTTTGAGAAATTCTACAAACAAGGTTTTATGCGGGTGTTAGTTGATGGTGTTGTTTATAGTTTGGATGATAAGATCGAATTAGATAAAAATCAAAAACACGATATTAGTATCGTGATTGATCGATTAATCCTTAATAAAGATAATCAAACTAAGCTAAGAATAACTGATGCGATTGAAACCGCATTAACTGTAAGTAATGGGTTAATTCAGATTATTGCTAATGACGGTGATAAATATGAGTTTTCATTAAATCACTCATGTGATCAATGTGGGTTCTTTATCCCTGAATTAGAACCTAGATTGTTTTCATTTAATAGCCCTATTGGAGCATGTGATTATTGTAAGGGTTTAGGTTTTACCTATGAACCTGATGTTGATAAGATTATTCCTAATAAGGAATTATCGATCAATGAAGGTGGGATAGATTATTTCAAGAATCGAATTAATACGTCGTCTCAGGACTGACAACGTTTTTATTCGATTATTCGCCATTATGGGATTGATCTAAATACTCCAATTAAGGATTTATCTAAAAAAGAGATTAATTATTTATTAGAAGGTTCAGATGAACCGATTGAGATCGTGATTGAATCTGCTAATCGTAACGGAATTAGTTCACGTCTAGATTATGTTGAAGGGATTGCGAAATTAATTCAAAGACGTCATTTAGAAACTAAGAGTTCTATGGCTAGAGATAACTATTCTAAATACACTTCTGAACAGAAGTGTAAAACTTGCGATGGCAAGAAGTTATCTCCAGCTGCACTAAGTGTTAAGATCAATAATCTTGATATTATCGAATTTACCAATCTTAATGTTAATAAAGCGTTAGACTTTATTCTAGGTTTAGAGTTCAATGAAGAAAAAACTAAGATTGCTAAATTCGTTTTAAAAGAGATCTTAGATCGTTTGCATTTCTTAGTTAATGTAGGGTTAGAATACTTAACCTTATCAAGAAATGCTTCGACTCTTTCAGGTGGGGAGTCGCAACGAATTAGGTTAGCAACCCAAATTGGTTCTAGATTATCTGGGGTGTTATATGTTTTAGATGAACCTTCAATTGGGTTGCACCAAAAAGATAATGATAAGTTAATAAAGACATTATTATCAATGCGTGATCTTGGTAATAGTTTAATTGTTGTTGAACACGATGAAGAAACAATGATGTCAGCTGATTATCTAATTGATATTGGTCCTGGCGCTGGGACTTATGGTGGTAAAGTTGTAGCAGCTGGAACTGTTGAAGAAGTGATGAAAAATAAAGATTCACTTACAGGTCAGTACTTATCTAAAAAATTAGAGATCGAATTACCTAAAAAACTTCATCCAGGTAATGGTCAAAAGATCATTCTTAAAGGTGCAAGTGCAAATAACTTAAAGAATATTAATGTTGAGTTTCCACTTAACAAGTTGGTGGTTGTTACTGGAGTTTCAGGTAGTGGTAAATCAACTTTAATTAACCAAACATTGGTTAATGGAATTGAAAAAGCTTTATTTAATAAACATGTTGAAGAAGGGAAATATAAATCATTAATTGGGATTAACAACATCGATAAAATAATTAAAGTTTCCCAAGATCCGATTGGTCGAACACCAAGATCAAATCCCGCTACTTATGTAAGTGTATTTGATGATATCCGAGAAGTGTTCGCTAATGTTTTTGAAGCAAAAGCAAGAGGATACACCAAATCTCGATTTTCATTTAACGTTTCAGGTGGACGATGTGATGATTGTCAAGGTGATGGGGTTAAATGTATTGAAATGCACTTCTTACCAGATGTTTATGTTAAATGTTCTAGTTGTAACGGTAAGAAGTACAATGAAGCCACTCTTGAAATCAAATATAAAAACAAATCAATCTATGATGTTCTAGAAATGTCGTGTCAAGAAGCACTTGAATTCTTTAAAACGATTCCAGCAATTAATCGCAAACTTCAGTTAATGTGTGATGTTGGTTTAGGCTATATGAAATTATCAACTAATGCCACTGAACTTTCAGGTGGAGAAGCTCAAAGAATAAAGTTAGCCAAATACTTACAAAGAAAAGCGACTGGTAATACGATCTATGTTTTAGATGAACCAACAACTGGACTTCATGCTCACGATATTAAGAAATTATTATCTGTATTAAACAGATTAGTTGATAACGGTGATTCAGTAATCGTGATTGAACACAACCTTGAATTAATCAAGGTTGCTGATCACATTATCGATCTTGGTCCAAATGGTGGAGATGATGGTGGTTATTTAATCTGTGCTGGTACACCACAAGAATTGGTGGATAATTACACAAATAGTTCTTACACAGCACGGTATTTAGCTAAAATTATGAAAAGTTAACCCAATTAAAATGTTAATAAAAATGGTATAATATATTATTGAAAATATGGCATCAATTACAGAATTAATTAAACAACTAAGAGCTAGTACTCAAGCTGGCTTTATGGATTGTAAAAAAGCTTTAGAAGCTACAAATAACGACATCGACGAAGCAATTAAGTGATTAAGAGAAAACGGAATTGCTAAAGCAGCTAAAAAAGTTGATAACGTTGCATCTGAAGGAATCATCAAACTTAAGTTAGCTGATCAAAAAGCGGTTGTTTTAGAAATCAACTCACAAACTGACTTTGTGACAAAAAACGATCAATTTATCGCTTTTTCTAATGAATTAGTTGATTTAGTTCACGCTAAAGAACTTACTGATGTAGCACAAATCGAACAACTTAAATTAGCAAATGGTTCTACAGTAAGTGAAACCCAAATTAATTTAACAGCTATTATTGGTGAAAAGATTTCATTAAGAAGAGTAGCTTTAGTTAAAGAAGAAGCAGACAATTCATTAGCAACTTACTTACACTCTAATAACCGAATTGGGGTTATTGTTAAAACTTCAAAAACTGATGATAAAGAATTCTTAAAACACTTAGCTATGCACATTGCTGCATCTAACCCTAAATTCTTATCACAAAAAGATGTATCAGCTGATTTCATCGCTAAAGAAAGAGAAATCGCTGAAGCTCAAGCTTTATCAGAAGGTAAACCTAAAGAATTCGTTGGTCGAATTATTGATGGAAGAATCAACAAAATCCTTGAAGAAGTTTGTTTAGTTAACCAAAAATTCTTAGTTAACCAAGAACAAACTGTAGAACAAGCTGCTAAAGCTAAAAATGTGGAAATCTTAAGCTTTATTAGATATGAAGTTGGTGAAGGGATTGAAAAACAAGTAACCAACTTCGCTGACGAAGTAAAAGCTCAGATGAAATAAAGTAGATTTAAGGTTGATCAAGATGCAAAAGCCAAATATCATTATTAAAATTAGCGGTGCTTCATTACAAGATAAGAATAGCAATGATTGCTATTCTTATCAAAAGATTAATAATTTGGCAGATCAACTAAAAATCTTAGCTAATAAATATAATATTGGCTTAATCGTTGGTGGAGGAAATATCTTCAGGGGTAAACTGGCCCAAGATTTTGGTGTTGAAATCAATAAGGCTGATTACATCGGGATGTTAGCAACCGTAATTAATTCAACGCTATTAGAATCAAAACTACAATCACTAGGATTAAAAACTAAAGTTTTATCAGCACTAGAAGTAAAAGGATTAACTAATGAGATTAATCCAAAGAGTTTAGCTGATATCTTTAGTGATTGTCAGGTTGCCTTTTTTGCAGGTGGGACAGGGAACTCTCACTTTACAACTGATACAGCAACCGTATTAAGAGCGATCCAGATTAATGCTGATTTAGTTCTAATTGGTAAAGATGGTGTTGATGGAGTTTATACGGACGATCCTAAAAAGAACAAGGATGCTAAATTTATCGAACACACCACTTATCAACAAGCATTAAGTGATCAATTGCGTGTTATGGATCTAACTGCATTTAGTTTGGCAATGGATCATAACTTAAAGCTATTAATTTTTAATATTGAAGCTGAACAATCAATTATTAAAACGATTGAAAATAAAAACAAACACACAAAGATAACTAATTAATCTATTAAACGTTATGGAATTTAAAACATATTCGGATTTTTTTGATAAAAATGCTAATTCAATTATTAATTGATTTGAAAGTGAATTAGCTAAGGTTAGATCAGGAAGAGCTAACCTTCAGATCTTAGATAATGTAAGAGCTGAATATTATGGTGAACCAACACCATTAATTGAGATGGCAAGTTTATCAATTCCTGAACCTAGAGAGATCTTAATAAAGCCATATGAAAAATCTTCAGTTAATCCGATTCAATCAGCTTTATTAAAAGCTAACTTAAATCTAACTCCAGTAGTTGATGGGGATAAGATTCGGATTAAGTTACCGATGTTAACTGAAGAAAACCGTAAAGAAAACGTTAAAAAAGTTAAAGCGATTGGAGAAAAAGCTAAACAAGAAATCCGTTTTATCCGTCGTGATACTTTAAATAAGATCAAATCAGATAAGATTGCTGATAAAGATCTAAACAAACATTTTGAAGAACAAGTAGATAAAGTTACCAAAAAATACATCGATCAAATCGATGGTATTCTAGCTAAAAAAGAAAAAGACTTACTAAGCCTATAATGAGAATAGGAATACAATTAAAAGATAAATTACCAACTAAGAATGATAGATTAATATCAACTATTGTTATAGTTGGTGTTTATCTTTTATTGTTTATTTTTAATTCTTTATCTGATTTTTTTAATAGTTGATCACCGCTAAGACCTATTTTAGTTGATAACCAGTTGGTTGATACAGTTCTTAATGCAAGTATTCGCACTTTGTTTAGTGGGATTGTGTTATTGATCGTTTCAACCGTTTTTTTCTTGGGTTTGAAAGAGATGGGAAACTTGTTCTTTAAAGAGAACAAGTGGACTAGAAGATTTATTGTTTGACTTAATTCGATTTACTTCTTTTTCAGTAATCTAATCAACATTGTTCTAATCCAATTTAGTGTAGCTAAACCTGATCTCATCATGAATATTAATCATGATGATTTATCTAACAACATAATTTTCATAATTGTTGTTGGAGTTGTCTTGGTAATAAACATAATCCTTAACCCAATCCTTTTAAAACTTAACCAAGGTTTAAATAAAAACAACATACTACATTTATTTGGTTTATTCTTTGTCTTTAGTTTAGGATTTTATGGAATTAATTACGTTTTAATTAATAAAGGTTGAACAACGTTCTTATATTTAGTCGCAATCATTGCCATGATCGATTCGTTTGCTTATCTATTTGGCAAACGATTTGGTAAGACCAAAATGATTCCACAGATTAGTCCTAATAAAACTTGAGCTGGGGCAATCTATGGAATTATTACCACAGTCTTTTTAATGGTTGTGGTTAGTGTTCTTTATGCACTTCCAATTATCATTGGAATGGTTACAAAAAGTACACAACCCCTTGATGTAATTGATCCTCATAATTTATTGGTAAATATTTATTACATCACCTTTTATCAAGCTACTAACAACTTCATCATCTTTTGATGGGTATTTTGTGGGTTTGCTATCTTAATCCTAGCAACAACTGCTATCCTGGGAGATCTGTATTTTTCTTATGTAAAAAGAAAATATCAGATTAAAGATTATTCAAACGTTCTAAGTGGGCATGGTGGAATCCTAGATCGCTTCGATGGATTCTGTTTTGTATTTATTGCTTTTATCCTTTATCAGATCATTATTAGTTCAGTAAGATAGTTATTATGAAAGTATTAGTGCTTGGAGCAACTGGATCAATTGGTAAACAAGCAATTGATGTGATCTGCCAACTAAAGTACCAACTAGTTGGTTTTTCTTATTATCAAAATCATGATGAAGCTAATAATATTCTTAAACAATTAAATCCTAATTATGTTTTATGTCATAGTGATCCTAAATACAATAAAAACATTAAAGGTAGTTTAATTGAACTAATTGATAAAAGTAAACCTAAAGTTATTATTAATGCCATTAATGGTTATCATGGGATTGAAGCTTCTTTATTAGCTC
This sequence comes from Mycoplasma tullyi, assembly GCF_014068355.1. Classification (NCBI taxonomy): domain Bacteria; kingdom Bacillati; phylum Mycoplasmatota; class Mollicutes; order Mycoplasmatales; family Mycoplasmataceae; genus Mycoplasma; species Mycoplasma tullyi. The sequence goes on from NZ_CP059674.1 coordinate 107,381, forward strand.
TTAGTAAAAAGAAAGATTTATTGTTAGCTAATAAAGAATCTTTAGTGATAGCAGGTTCTCAATTAGAAGCAATTAGAAAAGATACTAATACCAAAATCTATCCGATTGATTCTGAACACAGTTCACTTTATGATTTATTAAAAGATAAGAAGAAAAACCAGATTAAACAGTTAATTATCACAGCATCTGGAGCTGGACAGTTTAATAAGAATAAAGAAGAGCTTATAAAACTAACTTATAAAGATCTATTAAATCACCCTAATTGAAATATGGGGGCTGAGATCTCAATAAATTCAGCTACTTTCATAAACAAGGTTTATGAGATCGTGGAAGCTTATCATCTATTTAAAGTTAAGGATATTATCCCGGTTGTTGAAAGAAGTTCAACAATCCATGCTGGTGTTGTTTATCAAGATAATTCAATTCATTTTCACGCTACAACCAACGACATGCGTTGAGCAATTCAGTCAGCATTGACTAAGTTTGATAATAAAACTAATATTGTGCAGGCACTAGATATTTATCAAAAATCAATTCAGTTTGAAAAAATTGATTTTGAACAATATCCAATATTTAAAATTGCTTATGATATATTAAAAAATCCGTACACCACAAGAGGAGCAGTTCTTACTTGTATTAACGAATATGTCGTTAAGTTGTTTCAAAAACAAAAGATCAATTTTTTACAGATAACTGAATTGATCAGTGATTTTTATTGAAACTATCAACATAAAAAAATTGATGATATCTGGCAAATAAACGATTTAATATTTAAAATTAAAAAAGCGATATCAAGCAAATATGCTTATTTAGATAAATAACGATGAATCCTTCTTATTACACCAATCTAACCTTATTAATATTAATCTTAGTGTTCTCAATTATAACGACCTTAACTGTACACGAGTTTGGTCATTATATTTTCGCACGGATTTATAAGGTGCACGTTAAGGAGTTTTCAATCGGGATTGGTCCAACGTTATTTTCTTTTTATCTAAATAAAAAGAAGATGATCGTTAGTTTTAGGGCGATTTTGGCTGGGGCGTTTGTGATGCTAGAAAGCACCAAACTGCGTCAGATATATCTAGATGATCCTAACTCCAAAAACTATAATTTTTATCTGATGCCAAAACCCAAAAATACCCATGCACTAGAAGAGATTGGGTATTGAAAACAGATCTTGATTATGATTGGTGGGATCTTAGCCAACTTCATTAGTTTTGGAATCTTTCTAGGAGTTTATGCAGCCATCTATTCTAATGCAGTATTAGATCTATCAAAATTCTTTAGAGACATCTTTATTAATCTAGGTAAAGGGTTTGTTTTATACGAAGCTTGAAAACCTAAAGATATGGGTGGAATCTTCCCAGGAGGAGGTGGTGAGATGATGAAATTTGGTTCACGTACTGCTTCAGTTCAACAACTATTAATTTCATTAATCTCAATCAATGGTGCTACAGCAATCTTTAACTTTATTCCGATTGCACCATTAGATGGTTCTAAGATTGTTCAATATACTTATGAAAAAGTAACTAAAAAACAGATTAACGAAAAATTGTGAACCTGAACGACGATTATTGGTGTTGTTTTAGTTTTATGGGTTTCAGTAGGTAGTGTCATTAACACGATAATAATTGGTTAGCTTAATAAAGATAGAGGAATAGAATGAATAAGAAAGAAATAAAAAGTTTTTTTGACAATCTTAATAATAAGTTAGCTATTCCCAACCCTTTATTAACCTTTCTTAAAAAGAGTACTGTTAGAACAATTAAAAAGATTGGTGAGAATAAAAAAACGCTTGATATTAGTTTTATTCTTAATCAACCCTTAACTGTTGATTTATATCAAACCTACTTAGATTATGTAGGTAACTTTTTTAATAAAAGTAAAGATCCTTACTTTCAGTTTAACTTTATTTTAGATGAATCATTATGAAGCAGTAAATTACTCCATAGTACGATCCAAGAGATTTTTAAGAGTCATAAAAACCAGGGTTTTTATGCAGAAACGATTGAATTAGTTAATGAAAAGTTTTATCAAATCGTTTTTAGTAATAAGGAATTACAAAACCAGTTTGATCAACAATTGGAATGATTAGTTGATCAGTTAGAAAACCTAGGTTTTTATCAGATTAATTTAACAACAAAATTAGATTTAAATTTAGTGGCTATGAATCGTACTAAATCTGAAGAAGAGCCAAGAAAACCTAAAGTTAAGACTAATACTAATAAAGTTGTTAAGGAAGATGGTTATAGTCTAGAAGAGTGTATAGAAAAAAACAAAATCCTTGATTCTAGTTTAATTACACCAATCAAAGATTTTGATCCTAATCAAACTGCTTCTTTAACAACTTTATGAGCCAAAATCTATAATATAGATTATCGTAAGAGCGGAACAAATAAAACCCTGAGATTAGGTTTAGCAGATAAAGATAGTGCAGTAACAATCTTTAGTTGGATCAACAGATCTAAACATTTAACAAGTGAATATTTAGACAAGTTTAAAGTTGGTAACTGGATTAAAATCCAGTTACGGATTACATCTAGTAAAGACGATAAGAAATACACTGAAATTTTAAGAATAGAACATGCCGATCTACCTGAATGATTAAAACCAACTCCTGAAGATTTTACAAATCGTCGCGAGTTCTTTTTTCACACTAAAATGAGTGTTCATGATGGACTTAATGATGTTGATGATCTAAAAAAGTTCTGTGATGATAACAAATTAAAAGATATCGCAATAACTGATAGTGGGGTTGTTCAAGCATTTGCTGATTTAGCTTCATGAAAAGAAAAAACTGATAGTGAAACTAAAGTTCACTATGGTTTTGAAGTGGGACTTTTTGATGATCGTAACTTCATAGTTAAAAACAATAAAGATTTAAAACTAGACGAATTAACCTTCGTTATCTTTGATATTGAAACGACTGGATTAAATGCTTATTATGAACAAATTATTGAAATAGCAGCTGTTAGAGTTAAGGTTGAACTTAATGAAACAAATAAACAATTAGAATTTGTTCAAGTTGGTAAATTTGAGAAATTCATTAAGAACACAAAACCATTATCTAAATTTACAACTCAACTAACAGGAATTAGAGACAGTGATCTAAAAGATGCTCAAGATGAAAAAACAGTCTTAGAAGAATTTGCTAACTTTATCCAAAAGGATGATGTACTAGTTGCACATAACGGAATTGATTTTGACTTTATTTGGATTAATACGAAACTAGATAAATATAAGTTAAAACCGCTTGATAACCCAATGTTAGATAGTTTAAGATTGGCTTATCAACTTTATCAATTCAAACGTTATACATTACAAAATCTTGCCATCAAGCTTGGTTATGAATATGATAAGTCATCTGCACACCGAGCTAACTATGATACAGAACTTTTAGCTAAATGTTTGATGATCATGTTATCACAGGTTTATGCTAAAAAATGAAGATCACTATTAGATCTAAATCATCAAGAAAAATTATTGAATGATCTGAGTGAAAAATCATTAAAAAAATCGGCAAATCTTAAGAAAAACGATGAAGAGGACTTAGATGAAACTTCTCAAACAAACGAAAACTTATTTAACCGTATTCGGTTAAGAAAAGCGCTTGTTTATGCTAAAAATCTTAAGGGCTTAAAAGCGCTTTACAAGCTAGTAAGTTTAGCATCAACAACACAGTTTTATGGTTCACCTAAATTGTTTTGATCTGATCTTGAAAAATACAAAGATGATATTTTAATATCCTCTCATCCAATTAGAGGTCATATTGTTCATGCTGCTAAGTATGATTCTGATGAAAATCTAAGAAAACTAATTAAAAAGCACAGTTTTGTTTTAATTCCTTTACCTTCATTATTTAAACAAGATATTTACAAAAAGAATATTGAATGAATTCATGTTCACGATTTAATTAATCGAATCATATCAATTTGTGAACAAGAGAATATTTTATATACTTTTAGTTCAGCTCCACACTACTTAAAAAAAGAACAAAAACAGTTTTATGATTGTTTGATTTCAGCTGAAATCACCGGTAAAAAGTTACATCATTTTTATGATCGTGATTTAGAAACCAATCAAAATGTTCCTGATTTACACATTAGAAAAAATAATGAAGTTTTTCATGACTTTAGTTTTATAAAAGATCAAGAAATTTTAGATAAACTAATCTACCGTAATGGTGAAAAGATTTCTAACTTATTCAACGACGAAGGATTATTACCATTCCCTAAAGACTTACATCCACCCAAGATTGAAGGATCTGATGATAAACTAACTGAATTAGTTTGAAATAAAGCTAAAGAATTGTTTGGAGACGAAATAGATCCAATCATCAAATCAAGAATCGAATACGAACTAAACGCCATTATTAAAAATGGTTACGGAATCATTTATTGATTAGCTCATTTATTAGTTAAAAAATCTAATGATGATGGTTATCTAGTAGGATCACGGGGTTCAGTAGGTTCATCTGTCGTGGCACTACTAGCAGGAATCTCAGAAGTTAATCCATTACAACCATATTATTATTGCAAGACATGTAAAAAAACTAAATTTGTCGACAATGTTGATGATGGTCATGATTTAGTTAGTATGCCATGTGAATCTTCAGATTGTGATGGTGAGATGAGAGGTGAAGGACATAATATCCCGTTCGCTTCATTCATGGGTTTCAAGGGTGAAAAAACCCCTGATATTGATCTAAACTTCTCAAGTTTTTACCAAGCTAAAGCTCACGATTATGTACGTGAACTGTTTGGAGAATCGCACACCACAAGATGTGGAACGATCTCAACGATGCAAGATAAAACCGCATATAAGATTGCTAAAGATTATCTTGAACAAACTATGGGTGAGGAAGCGTCTGAACGTTTAGCAGGTTGATATGCTTCTGAGATGATCGAAATCAAAAGAACTACTGGTCAGCATCCCGGTGGGATTTTAGTTTTCCCTAAAGATAAAGAAATCGAAGATTTCTGTCCAGTTAACTATCCAGCGGATGACAAATCTTCAAAATGAAAGACTTCGCACTTTCAATTTGAATATTTACATGACACTTTACTAAAACTAGATATCTTATCTCAAGAAGATCCAACGATATTAAAGTATCTTTATGACACTACTAAAGTAAAACCTGAAGAGGTTCCCAATAATGATCCAGATGTATTATCATTATTTAACTTAGACCATTGTCTTGAAAATGTTAATGATAATCCAATCTTAAAAGGTTCAACAGGAGCACTAGGAATTCCAGAATTTGGGACTAGAATTACCAGAGATATCTTAAAGATTGCTAAACCTGCATCAGTTGCCGATTTAATCCGAGTGTCAGGATTAAGTCACGGTACTGATGTCTGAGCTAACAATGCAGCTGATCTAATTGTTAATAAAGGTTATAAACTTAATGAAGTAATCGCTTGTCGTGATGATATTATGACTTATCTTAGTTCATTAGGTATTGAGAACCAGATCGCATTTAATATTATGGAAGATGTAAGAAAAGGTAGAAAACTTAAACCTGAGTATGAAAAGATTATGCAAGAATTTAATGTGTCACAAGATTACATTGATTCTTGTAATAAAATCAAATACATGTTCCCAAAAGCTCACGCGACTGCTTATGTTTTGATGGCGTGAAAGATTGCTTGATTTAAGGTTCATCACCCTCAAGCATTTTATGCAGCAATCTATTCTTTTAAAGTAAAAGAGCATGATATCGAAACTTGTATCAATGGTGGGATCCAAGCTATTAGTAGACGTTATAACGATATTAAATCATTACTTAGTAAAAGTAAGTTTGGTAAGACTAAAAGCGAAATTACATTAAATCAAAAAGATGAAAATCTCCTTCCAACATACGAACTTTATCTAGAGATGTTAGAACGCAAGATTAAACTTGAACAAGTAAGTCTAGAACACTCTGAAGCACTAAACTTTGTCGTTAAAAACAACAAGATCTATCCGCCATTTAATGCGATTAATGGTCTTGGTGATGAAATTGCCAAACTAATAGTTAAAAAACGAACAGAAGAAGGCTTTAGATCCCAAGCAGATCTAAAGATAAAATGTAAGTTAAATAAGAAAATCTGAGACTACTTTGTTAAGTACCAAGTCTTTGGCGACTTGAAGGAAGATGAAAAAATTCGCTTATACTAAAATATATAAAGTACTAATTTATGGCTAACGATTGAACTTGATTAAAAAACCGGTTAATTAATAATAAGACCCAATCTAACACCTTTTGAATTCGTTCAAGAGGTAGTTCTGTTATGGATATTGGGTTATTATTAAAAATAACCTCTAATATCTTTGATCTATCAATCAAAGGGATCTTATCTTATTTGAATAGTAATGATACTTTAGAATTAGATTTAAGAAAACTTCGTGAGCTATCAGATGAAGAAGCTAGTCAACTTTTTGATGTTGACACAGCTAAAGAGTTATATAAAAACTATACTGAAGAATTCAGTAAGATCTATACCAAATTAATCAAGCAAGAACGTGAAACAGGTGACACTTCTTTATTTATTGGTTTACCAATAATTGAAGGGTGTAACCAATGGGGTGATAGTTATCGTGCGCCTCTTTTATATGTTGAAGTACTTTTAAGTCCAGTTAATCAGTTTCAAAAAGTTGTTTTAAAGATCAATCGTTCTGAGTTTTGGATTAACACCACGATTTTAGCGATTGAAGCTGGTAAGCGTGGAATCTTATTTGAGAACAAATACGATAGTTCTAAATTAGATTTTGAACACGCACTAGAGATCTTTAGATCGTTTGATATCGGGTTTAAAAAACCAACTACCAACGAATTGGTAAAGTTTGAAGATGTTACCAAAAAAGCCTTTTTGGATAAGTGAGAAGAAAAAGGCGGACTTAATCACATTGTTAACAATGTTGTGTTGGGTAACTTTGACATCAAAGGTGATAAGTTATTAAAAGATTTTGCCGAAATCCTAGATAAAGAACCACAAGTGGTTGATGAGATCTTTAATAATAAAAAAGACTTATTGTTCAACCACGAAAAGTTTGCTAACGAATACTCGTTAAGTGATATTTATCTAACTTCACATTTAGATTTTTTCCAACAACTAGCAGTTAAACACGCTCTAGAAGGTGATGTAGTAATTGAAGGACCACCAGGAACGGGAAAGTCTGAAACAATCCTAAATATCCTTATTAATATTGCACTAAGAGGTAAAACTGCTTTATTTGTTAGTGAAAAAGCAACTGCTACAGAAGTTGTTTACAACCGTCTAGGGAAGTTCAAACACCTAGCACTTTATGTCCCAAGTCTTAACAAAGAACCTAGTAAGTTCTATCGTCAATTCTCAGAGTATGAGAATTATTTTAGTGAAAACTACTACGATCAGGTTCACAAGACTCCCAAAGCAACCTTTGATAAAGATTATCTAAACCAATATTTAGAACAATCTTATATCATTCACAAGATCTATAATTACCAAATCAATTCTGGGGATAATACTTATTCTTTTTTAAACCTAATATTAAACTACAAACCAATGGATGTAGATCATATTAATATTGATGATTACACTAGGTTTGATGAATGAGTAAAAACTTATACTAACCAAAATTGGATGGCAAAACACCAAGAGTATATTGCTTTATATAATGAGATTGATACCAAATGAAAAGCAAGTAATTTTGCTACCTTTTTAAAGATCTATCAAGACGATCCTAATGATATTAAGACCTTATTGTATGCAATCCATTTATATGCGAAAAAAGGGATCGTTAAAAACGAATATCGAGTTCCATTCTTTTTTAGACCTCATGAAAAACTGGTTGAGTCTGCTAAACTGGTTACTCAACAGATTAACAGTTTTTTAGAACTAGAACAATATAAGTCTGAAACTAAGAAACGTACTATTCTTAAGAACCTTGAGATTGATATTAAAAAGTATCATCGCCAATACTTTAATTCATGGTTTGTGCAAAACCATGCGGGAGCTTATCTAAGTAAATTAAATAGCGCTCAAGGAGCACTTGATAATTTAACTGAAAATTACAGTTCTGATGTGGATGTTTACATTCAATCATGTAAACGTAATCTAAAAGCTGAGATCATCAAAAACTTTTATGATCTCTATCGAAGAGATAAAGTTGCTTTATTAGATGTTTGTCGTCAAGGACGTAAGAAGTCATTTAAGAATATAGCTTGATGGTTCAAACTGAATCGTGAGATCATTAAAAAGATGTTTAAGATCCACATCATGTCGTTTGAAACAGCTTCAATCTTATTAGAAAACCAAAAAGATCTTTATGATTATGTAATTGTCGATGAAGCTAGTCAGGTGTTTTTAGAACGAGCGATCCCGGCTTTATATCGGGCTAAAAAGTATATTATTGCTGGTGATACCAAGCAATTACAACCAACCAGCTTCTTCTCATCTCGTTCAGAATATGATGATGTAGCACTTGATAAGATTGCAGCAGAAGAGTTATTAGAAGTAGAAGAATCGGTTAATGCAGTCAGCTTAATTCATTATCTAAAAGAACGTAGTCGAATTAATGTTGTCTTAAGATATCACTATCGTTCTAACTTTGGTGATCTGATTGCATTTACCAATGATCATGTTTATGATAATGAATTGATCTTCATGAACAAAGCAATCAAACAAAAAGAGTCGTTTATTGTTCATGAGATCACTGATGGTAAATGAAAAGATCGGAAGAATATCCCGGAAGCTCAAGCAATTGTTTCAAGAATTCAACGCTTGACAAAAACCCCAGATTATCAAAAGAGTATTGGGATTGTGGCTTTTAACCGTAGCCAAGCAGATCTAATTGAATTAATGCTTGATAAACTTAATGATCCATTAATCAAAGAATGACGTGAACGAAATAATGATAATGGTGAATACATTGGGTTGTTTGTTAAATCAGTTGAAAACGTTCAAGGTGATGAACGTGATATCATCATGTTTTCAGTTGCTTATGATAAGAACGTTGTTAGTTATGGACCAATTAGTAGCACGACCAATGGAGTTAATCGTTTAAACGTAGCCATCACCCGTGCTAAAGATCGGATCGAGTTGTTTAAAACCAACAAAGCGGTTGAATACAACGGTTGGGGTTCATCTTCAGCTGGGACCCGATTATTCGTTGAATACTTAAGTTATTGTGAAAGTGTAGCTAACCACACAGACTACACAACTTATGATCGTCAAACAACTGAGATCGAAGAAAAACTAAAAGACAAAGCCTTAATCTTTGACGATGTTAAATCAACCCTTGAAAAAGCCTTTGGTCAATACTTTAGTATTAAAAGAAACGTTGAAAACGGATCATACAACTTTGACTTCGTCATCTATCATGACGAAGTACCATTCTTAGTAATTGATCTTGATATCAAACCATTCAAGGGAATGGCAGACTTTAATGAAAGTTTTGTATATCGCAACATCTTCTTAAAGAACAGAGGATGAAAACACTTCATCATCTGATCAACCGAATGAAAGCTAAATAAGAGAAAAGTCTTATTAGCGATCAAAGATCTTTTAGATAAAAGAATCCAAGCTAATAGTAAACACGGTTAAAAATTATTTTTAACTGATTAATTATTTTCTTGTATAATACTTACAGTAAATATGAATGCGACAACGTTAAGTTGTCGCTTCTTTATTAAATAAGTAATGAGTGTTGATAATAAAAGTTTTTTAGAAGCAATCCAGACGGTTGCTGAAGCAAAAAATATATCTAAAAAAGAGATCAGTACAATCTTAAAAGATGCGATTATTCGCGCTTGCGCTAAAGAAGATCCTGATCAAAGAATCGATCTGATGATCGACTTTGATCTGGGATTATTAAAGATCTTTAAATTATATAAAGTAGTTGAAGACAGTGTTGCTGAAGAAGAGTTTGATGAAATTAATGAGATTCATCTAAAAGATGCATTAGCAACTAACCCAACAATTAGTGTAGGTGATGATTTCTTGAAATCACTAAGTATTAGTGATTTCTCAAGAGTAGTTGCTACTAATATCTCACAATACTTCAGACAAAAGCTATCTGAACTAGTAAATAAACAAGCAGTATCTGAATGAACACCTAAACTTAATAAGATCGTTAGGGGTACTGTGGAAAAAGATGACAATAACCCTAACGTGTTATTAGTTAATTTAGGTGGAATCTACGCTTATTATTATAAGCGTGATTGAGTGCCTAATGAAGAGTTACAAAGTGATGTTGAATATGACTTTGTACTAACTCAGATTAAAGAACAATCTAAGAGTTGACCTTTAGTAGTATCTAGATCAGATGCTTTATATGTTAAACATGTGTTAACAGAAAACATCCCTGAGATTAAAGAAGGGATTGTTGAGATTAAAGCAATCCAAAGAGTGGCTGGTCAAAAAACTAAGGTAGCAGTGTTATCTAATAACCCTGATATTGACCCAGTTACTTTAATCTTAGGAGATGGCGGGATACGAATTAAGTCGATTGCAGCTAACTTAATTGAACACTCAGCTGGGGTTAAAGTAAGTAATGAAGTAATCGACGTGTTCCATTGAAATGATGATGTGTTCAAATTGATTGCGAATGCTTGCTATCCTGTTGATATCATCGGGATTGATATCTTAGAAGACTCAGAACGTGATAAGAGTGTTGATATTATTGTTGAAGATCAATACTTACCATTCTTAATTGGTAGAGCTGGTATTAATGTAAGATTACTATCTTACATGACCGGTTGATCAATTGATTTTAAATCTCAATCCGCTGCAATTGAAGATAATATCAACGTAGTTCCACTAAACTACGCACCAACTGATAATGCAATCTTAGTAGATCAGTTTAAGCGTAATAGTAGAAGAACTAAGATTGCTTCTAGATTACCATTCAAAAAATTTGATTCGATTCAAACTCCACTGATTTCTTATTCAACAGCTGTTGAAGGAGATGATGACATCAAGGTTGATGTTCAACACATCTTTGAAGAAGCTAAAGAACAACGCTATGAGATGATTGATATTACTAAATATCAAGCAAAACCAGTTGTTCAAGATGAAGAAGAAGTTGATCAAGGGTTTGATGAAGATCAAGTTGAAGTAAGTGATGTAGTTGATCACGAACCGGTTGTTCAACAAGAACCTGAAGTTGTAGAACAACAACCAGAAGTTGAACAAGAACAACCCAAAGTTAGTACTAAATCAAGTTTTGATGATATTTCAGAACAACTTGCTAATCTAGATCTATCTAAATCATTACTTGAAGATGAATCTGATACAGATTCAGTTCAAAAAACAGCTAAACTTTCTAAAAAAGAAAAGAAAGCTCAAAAAGAACAAGAAGAAACTATTGAGTTTGTTGATATCGACGAATCAGCATATGACAACGTGCAAAATGAAAACATGTCAATCACTGAGCTGATTCGTGATTTAGACATAACTCAAACCCCTAAAAAAGAGGTGAAGAAGGTTGTGCTTGTCCAAGACAAGAAGGACAAAGACAAAGATAAAAAGAAAAAGAAATCACAACGTCAAAGCTTGGACAGCTTTGAAAATCTATAAGGCTTATTACTTAAATGAAAAAGATTATCCAACGCTTTGATCTAATTACTAAAAAACAATTACCAGTTAATCAACTATACCGAATTGTTTTTTATCAAAATCAACTACTAGTTGATTTTGACTATAAAATCAAAGCGCGAGGAGTATATCTTAATAAAAATGAGCAGATTATTATTGATAAGAAAATCAAAGCATTAATTCAAAAGAGTTTTAAAACTAAGATATTAGATGAACAATTTAATCATCTTAGTGATGCTTTAAGAAAACGAGGTCAGGATGAATAAAAAACCAACAAGAAATAAGAAACCAGTTGATCAAAGATCAAAGATTAATATTAAATCATACTTAAAGGAAGTTCAGGTTGGTGTTAAGGATGGGGTTTTTATTTATACTGATCCATTAAGCATTGATCAATTTGCTAAAAAGATCAACCAACCAGTAGCCAAGATTATTAAACACTTCTTTAGCAAAGGGATTAATACGATTAATCTAAACACAATTCTGTCTTTAGAACAGATCGGAGAATTGTGTTTAGAGTTTGGGCTAGACTTCAAGATTGAAAAAACCGTAACTAATGAAAACTTACTAGATAATATTGAGTTTAAAGATAAGAAGGAAGATCTAGTAAAAAGACCAGCGATTGTTACAGTTATGGGTCATGTTGATCACGGTAAGACCTCGTTACTAGACGCAATACGATCAACAAACGTGACTTCAAACGAAGCTGGGGGAATTACCCAACACATCGGGGCGTACCAAGTTAAGAAAAACAATGAACTAATTACGTTCATTGATACCCCTGGACATGAAGCTTTTACAGAGATGAGAGCTAGAGGGGCTAATTTAACTGATATTGTTGTTTTAGTAGTAGCTGGTGATGATGGAATCAAACCTCAAACTGAAGAAGCAATCGATCACGCTAAGAATGCTAATGTACCAATTATTGTCTTCGTTAATAAGATGGATAAATCTGGTGCTAATTATGATCGGGTGATTCAACAGATCTCTAAATATAATCTATCCCCAGAAGAATATGGTGGGGATACGATCTTTGTCCAAGGATCTGCGATTAAAAATGAAGGGATTAATGAACTATTAGATGCAATTTTAACGTTAGCTGAGATTAATGAATACAAAGCTAATCCTAATGCAGATCCTTATGGGATCGTTGTTGAATCAAAACTTGAACCTGGTTTGGGACCTCAAGCTACCGTAATCGTTAAAAGAGGAACCCTAAGAGTTGGAGACTACATCTGTATTGGAGCAGCTTATGGAAAAGTAAGAATCATGCAAGATGATAAGGGAAATAGTATTACTGAAGCAACACCTTCTAGACCCGTCAAGATCTCAGGACTTGATGCAATCCCTCAAGCTGGTGAGAAGTTCTTGGGGTTAGCCACTGAAAAACAAGCTAAAGAATTATCAGATTCTTATAAACTTAAACAACAAAAACAAAAACACTTAAGTTTACAAGAAAGCCACGAAAAAAGAACACGTATCAACACTGATGGAATCAAGTGTGTTGATCTGATTATTAAATCAGATGTTCAGGGAAGTCTTGAAGCTATTAAATACGCGATCTCTAATATTAATATTGAGGGTGTAACCACCAATATTATTAGAGCTTCAACTGGGGTGATATCAGAAACTGATATCAAACTAGCTCAAGCTTCTAACTCAACCGTAATTTCATTTAATCTAGGTGTTAGTAAGCAGATTAGAGATCTTGCTAACTCAGATAATGTTGAGATCTTATCTTATGACATAATCTATAAGATGGTTGAAGATCTTGAAAAGATCATGAAGGGTGAACTAGATCCTGTTTATGAAGAATCTGTAATCGGTCAAGCTGTTGTTAGAGTGTTATGAAAACACTCTAAGATTGGTACGATTGCTGGTAGTTATGTAACCTCAGGTAAGGTTGTTAAAAACGCCTTATGTCGTGTTTTAAGAGATGATGTAATCATCTACAAATCTAAGATTGGTTCACTTAAAACCAAAACTACCTTTGTTGATAAAGTAGAACACAACAAAGAGTGTGGGATTGTAGTAGAGAATTACAATGATATCAAAGAAGATGATATCATTGAAGTTTATGAAGTTGTTAAAAAGAAAGCCTATTAATGAGTAAGATAAAAACATTAAGACTAGAAGCAACCATTCATAAACTGCTTAGTCAAGCAATTAGTAAAGAGATTAGCAATAGTTTAATTAAAACTAGTGTTATTACGGGAATTAAACTATCAGATGATAAGAGCGTTGCTAAAATCTATATCGATTGTTTAATTCCCAATAATATCGCTAAAACTCTACAAGCATATAAAGATGCAGTTGGAGTATTTAGACATGTTTTAAGTAAACATCTAACAATTAGACGAATTCCTCAATTAGTCTTTTATTATGATGATAGTATCTCTAAAGGAGCTAAGATCGATCAGATCTTAGCAGAGATTAAACAAGAAAAAGAAAACGAGTAAGAAATTTTTATCTGGATTTTAGGTGGTGAAAAGATCTAGATAAAAATTTTTTATTTTGTTTATAGAAATGTAATAATTTGCACTTAATTAGCAAGTTATGTTATAAGACCTAGGTTTAAAAATCGTATTTAATTAGCCTTAATTTCAGAGATTAAATCCGATTTTGACATTTTCTTGGGTGCAAATCTCCTTGTTTTTGCAACTATGAAATAAGCGAATTCGTTCAAAATATAGGTGGTTATTTTTTTCGTTTTTGTTCAAAATATTGATTTTGCGAGAGTTCAGGGGGGGGGTTTACATGGTTTGCGCGAACCCATTTGAGGGAAGAATCGTGTGATAATTTGCTAGTTTCATAATTATTACAAGATTCTTTCCTTTATTTTTGAGATTTATATATTTATCGACTTATAAGGCTTAAAAATTTGTTTATTAGTTTTGTAAGTCTATCAAGCTAATTATGAAAAGAAAAAATATCATAAAGTTTATCAGCTTGTTAGGGGTCGGCTCATTTGTAGGGTTACTTGCTGCAAGCTGTAACTACCCATCTAATAGTCAACCGACTACAAATGTAAATCATGCTGGTACTAATAGTAACCCAGTAATGACACCTAAGAAAACTGAAACTAATAGTAATCCAGTAATGGAACCTAAGAAAACTGAAACTAATAGTAACCCAGTAATGGAACCTAAGAAAGAAAGTGCTCAACCTAAGCAAGAAGCACCTATGATGTCTCCTAACAAGATGATGTCACCAAGCAGTATGATGATACCAACAAACAAGATGATGACATCATCTGGTGCTAGTAGTACTTCCACACTTAGTAATCCGAGTAGTACACAAACTCCTCAACCTAATAAACCAGAAAGTCAAACTCCAAATTCATCACCTGAAAGTTCTACAGAGTCTAAAACTGTAAGTAAGAGATCTGTTGAATCACAAGTTGAACCTAATTCTACAGGGGGTTCAGCTTCAGGCAGTGTATCAAATGAAGCTCCAACTACTAAAGCTTCAGGCAGTCAAGCTGCTGCGAAAGATTCTTCTCGTGATTCACACGCTCAAGCGACTGCAAGTTCAACCGGTCAATCTTCAAGTACCTCTCCTGCTAAAACTACTACGACGACATCTACTCAATCTAGTGAACATCAAAATACCGATTCAGCTAATAATCAAAATCAGAATGGTAGCGGTCAACATACTTCATCATCAACAGACCCAATGCATCCTATGGGAACATCACCTCAAACTAGTTCGTCAGGTAGTTCAAAATCGTCTCAAAATGTCTCATCTAATGGCGAAAACTCTCAACAATCTCATGCTGTAACTGCTCAAGAACATGCTGTTTCAAGTGATTCTAAGCAAGCATCAGCACAAGAACCAGCGAAAGGTTCTGCTAGTCCTCAAACTACTGACAGCCATAAGCCTAGTACTGGAGCGCAATCACCTGCAGTTCAACCAAAAGAAGCTGCATCAACTGGATCAGAAAGTAAATCATCTAAGACTAGTGCTAGTACACAACCTCAATCTCAACCACAAACTCAAGAAACTCAACAATCTAAACCTGCTTCAACAGGAACTCCAACTCATGAAACTGGTGCTGCACAACAACAAAAGACTTCTGGAACTCAAGAAGGAGGAACGGCTACAGCATCTTCTAAAACTAGTACAAGTGCAACATCTGGACAAGAAACAGACTCTCATACAACTTCTACTGCAACTACAGCATCACATGGAACTGGAGGAAGTTCTAAATAACAATTAAACTAAATCACATAAACCAATTAAACAATTCTCAATAAATTAATAAACATAAATATAAATTCATTCACTTCTAAAGTTCATATATAAGAAATAAACAGTTCAATATAAATACAAAGTTCATAAATCTAAATAAAATATTTATTATTCTCAAAAATTAATCGTCTAAAAAACCATCTAGATATAAATTATCAGATGGTTTTTGTTAAGAAACGGAGAGATCTTTGTACTTAGAATTGAATGTGTGATTTTATTTATAAAATTTATCAGTTTAGCTTCGAACCTTGAATAAGAAGTTGTTACATCTATAATTGTTGCAGTGCAGTATTGTTTTTGTTAATCGATAGACCAACCTGAAGCTAACTTTGAAAAATGATTAACAGTTACAAAGTTTGATCTCTTTCAGAAGAGTAAAACGGGATACTTCTTTTTATTACTAGGTGGATATAAAAAATTAGACAAACAATAATTTAACTTAAACCGATGTAAATATAAGATAAACAATTATCCGATTGTTAGAATATCTAAAGATCAAAAATAATTATTTGATTCTTAAAAAGATTATTAAAGTCCTAGAAGTAAACAAATTTATGCAAATGATTTAGTACATTCAAACAAATCTCTAACAATCAGATGCATTACTAATAAGTTTTAATTAGGATAAAGTTTCTTAAAAGAAACTAAGATTAATTAGATTTCAATAGATTCCGAATAAGAAAAAGTAGATTAGACACGAATTTTATTTAAATTTAGATAGCAAAAGATCTCCGTATGAATTAATTTTGCAATGTCATAAGCTTAAATATCGTAGATTTTCGTTCAATTTACGGATAATCTGAGCACGAAGATATATAAAAATCGTATTGAATTAATACGAGTTTAAGGTCTTTAGTCGATTTTTAACAGTATATTATACAAGACAACTATGCTTAAATAGCCAGAATTAAGCGATTTTAACCAACTGAGAATCTGGTTTACATTTTTAATTTATTACAAAACTTATAACCTAATTTAAATTATAGAAGAGTTAAATCGTCTTATAATTCTATGATTAATAGGTGTGTTTGCAAAATTTGTTAATTTGATAATAATTTTAAGTTTATTTCGTTTATTAAAAAGAATTTATGTATTTATATAACTTAAAAACCTAATATGGTTTTATAAGTTTATCAAATTAATTTATGAGAAGAAAAAATATGATTAAGTTCCTCAGTTTGTTAGGTGTTGGATCATTTGTTGGATTAGTAGCTGCAAGCTGTAATTATCCAACAAATAACCAACCTGGTACAAATGTTAATCAAAGTGGAACTAATAGTAATCCTGTAACATCAGTTAGTAATAACCAAGACGAAGAAAATAATCAAACATCTTCCACTGACATGAGCAATTCTAATAGTTCTAGTACTGATACTATGACTAGTAAAACAGACGGTTCCCAAACTTCGGATGAATCTAGTAAATCAGAAAATAAAGATACTGATCCAACATCTGAAAATTCGGGGGGGGATTCTAAATCTGTAACTAAGAGATCGACAGATTCTGAAGAACAACCTGAATCAAAAGTAGGTCCAACCCAAGAAGATCCATCAGGTGAAATGCCTCAAGTTAAAACGCAAGGCGATCAAGAAGAAACAAAAGAGTCTCCTGATGGCGAAGAAAAACAAGCGGACGCAGTAACTAAAGAATCTGTCAAAGCTCCTGAAGGTTCAGAAGGACAAAACGACAAAGGTACACCTGAAGCATCTCCAGAACAGAATTCAGATAATAATCAACAATCAGATGATCCTATGACTGATGACGAATCAAAAGATGGTGTACAAAACCCTCCTAAAGAAGGAACGCCAACAGAAGAAGAAAAAAATAAGATAGAAGAAAAAGATAAACCAGAAACAGCTGAACAAAAATTACCAGAAAAACAAGCTGAGTCTCATAAACCAGCAGACGAACAGTCTGATGAAGAAGATAAAGAGGGTGTAGACAATCAAGGTCATCAACAAGATTCGGGAACCCCTAAAAAAGAAGAAGCTGATGCAGAGGAATCAGTAGTAGAAGATGGGGCAGGGGGAGAAGGAACTGCTGAAAAACAAGCTGAATTAAAAGAGTCTGATGGTGAACAAGAAGCTAAAGAACACGAAGAATCTACAGAAGAAGTAACGATGGATGGACAAGCTGAAGGGGCAGGTCAAAATGGTGAAGGAGATCAAGAAAAAGTAGCAGAAGAAACTTCACCTACATCTGCACAACAAGCATCTCCAGAAACTCATGACGGCGAAGTTTCTGAAGAAAAGTAAATTTCAACACAAAACTGATTAAATAATTATTAATACCTAATAAGATAGATAAAAATTAAACAATTGTTAAGTTAAATCCCTATATTAAAAATAAACAATATATGCAAATATAAAGTTTATATACCTAAAAACTACTCATATCTAAATAATTAATTAATCAAAAAAACATCTAGTTGACAATATCTCTAGATGTTTTTTTATTTATACATATATGTCTAATCTGTTTGAAATTTAGAAGTGTTATGAATGATAAATTTTATGCATCAATCTAGAATCAAACTAAATCAGTATTTGATTGTGTTAATAGCGTAATATTAAATTATTTTCTTGTAATAAGGTGGATTTTTCTGATGTTAATATGATGATTGATCGTTGATCAAAAATATAATCTATATTCAGAAGAATGCAGGTTGATAAAATGCTCGTTAACAATTCATAGTTAAAATAAAAATAAATAAATTTTAGACGTATCTTAACGTGAGTAGAGATCAATGAATGCAAAACCGCATTAAGTGCTTTATTAAAGATTTGTTTAAAATCGAGATGATATTAAAGATACGATATCATTAAATTTAAGGAATCATTAATAAGAAAGTTGCTTATTAGTAAAACTTAAGCCTTATTTTTTAAAAACAACATCAATGAACTAATTAATTTAACAATTATAGCTAGATAAACATAGTTTAATTAAAACAATGTTATAGAAAATAATATTCTAGTCAATAAAGTTTTATTAAGTTCCCTGTGACCGTTTAATCCTAATAATATAGTAAAAATCACAGGAATATAAGAGAGCAGAAACGTGTTAACACGCTTAACTAGGCTTTAATAATTAACAAGTTCATCTATTAGTCCTTATTCCTCATGAAACATCTATAAAAGAGCTAATATTGATTTAATTTAAAAGGATTTAAGTAAAAAAGTAATTATGAAAAAGAATTTTACCTTATGAATTGCACTCAGATATACATATACAAACTCAATATTACGTTAGTTTGTTTAAAAAATGAGCATTTTATATTAAAAATAACGATATTATTAGAACATTTTTCTCTAAAAATCGTCTTGAATTATCATTAATTTATGGTGTTTAGTGAATTTTAGTATCATGTCAGATCAATATAACCATATATTCTCGATCAAATTTGACGGAATCTACATAAAATAAAACTGGTTAACATATTATTTTTAGCTTCTAACCATATACCTTAATTTAAATTACAGAAGATAAAAATAATCTTGTTTAACCAATATCAACAAGAATCTTTTAGAAATTTGCAAATTTGATAATAATTATAAGTTTATTTTGTTATTTTTAAGAATTTATGTATTTATATAACTTATAAACCGCAAATTTCTTTTGTGGTTTTATAAGTTTACCAAATTAATTTATGAGAAGAAAAAATATGATTAAGATCCTCAGCTTGTTAGGAGTTGGATCATTTGTTGGGTTAGTTTCTGCAAGCTGTAACTATCCGTCTACTAAACAATCTGCTACAACTGTAAACCAGAATGGAACTAGTAGCGGATCTGCAACAACAACTAGTAATAACGAAGGTGGAGATAACAACCAAACAGCTAGTACATCTTCCACTGACATGACAAATTCTTCTGGTTCTAGTAATGATACTATGACTAGTAAAACAGATAGTTCCCAAAATTCAGATGAATCTGATAAATCAATGGGTCAAGATGCAAATCCGACACCTGAAAGTTCTGGGGGGGGTTCTAAAACTGAAAGTAAGGAATCAGATGATTCTGAAGCAAAATCAAAATCAGCAGAAAATCCAACTTTAGAAGGTTCATCAAAGGAATCGTCTGATGAAAGAGAACAAGCTGATCAACCTCCAGTAGAAGGTTCTTCTGATAACGAACATGATGAAGATGCTAAAGTAACTGAAAAATCACCTAAGGTTGATGAAAATCAAGAAAAACAAGCAGACACAGGCGAGTCTAAAGAAGAGTTGCCAAATCATCAGCAAGCCGATGATCCTAAGACTACAGAAGAAACAGAAGCTGATGCAGAGAAAGTAAACGAAAAAGAAATGGAATCACAATCTTCAGTTGACGGTACAAACGAAAAAGAGGCTGGCAAACTTCAAGCTGATTCAGAAGTACATTCAAGTGAAGATGGTGAATCTGGTGCACGACAAGAAGAATCGGAGCAAGAAAAAGCTTCTAAAGAAGAATCTGGATCAGAACATGTTGTTAATGACTCTCCAGGCGAACAAGATCATGAAGATGATGTCGATACAGAAGAATCTGATATGAAAGAGAATGGGGGAGCAGAATCAGGTAGAGATTCTGGAAAAGAAACAGAAATGCAAAATGAATCTTCAGAGAATGCATCTGTGAAGCAAAATGGAGAATCAGAAGAACGAGAAGAGGGAGCTGAACCCGAACCTGCAGTGGCTGCACAACATTCACCATCACAAGAAGATGAAGGTGCTGAATAATAGTTTAAATACAACGAAAAACCGATTACATAATTATCAATACTTACAAGATAGATAAAATTAAAAATAGTTCATACTATTAAAGACTTATATTGAAGATAAACATTTTATTTAAATATAAGATCATATATCTAAATATACTCTTGATCTAAACAATTAACTGATCAAAAAACATCTAGATGACACTTTCTCTAGATGTTTTTCTTTATACATAAACCTAACCACTGTTAGAGAATTAGAAAATCGATTTTGTTTCATGGATTTATATGAGTTTTAACTAAAATTTAAACTATTAAATATAAAAATGAGCACTAATAACAAAATCCAATAATGTGTTGTTTTTAATTCAATATTATAAACTTTAGAGTAGGTTTTATTAATATTAAAAGACCAGATTAGCTAACCATCAAATTTACTGATGTAACATAAGCTAGGTTTAAATAATTTTCCAAATATTATTAAAAATTATGCAAAAAAGAAATATCTTTAAAAGTTATAAACTTGATCTTAATAACGATCAATTAATGCGAAAAAAATGATACATGATTACTGGTATAACAGTATTTTTAATCATTTTTTTCGCTGTAATTCTTGGTATTATGCAAAGATTTGTTAATTTATCAGGAATCCAGTATCCAGCTGTTAATAACGCTAGATCATTAAACCAAGCTATGCGGATTATGGCAATTGTATACTTTGCGATCTTCTTTACACCATACTTATATTTTATAGCAGCATTCTTCTCAGGGATTAACCAGATCTATCGATCTTTCACTCTACACATGATTATCTGATTAACAATACTTGTTGGAGTATTGTTAATGCTAGTAACATGTGTATTGTTAATCACTGGTTATTCAAATCTAGATAGTTACAATCTTATTAGAAGTTTTCAATAATTAATGGATTTTAATAATAAGATCGTTATTATTGATAAACCTAAAAATATCTCTAGCGCTTTTTGCTTAAATTTATTCAAAAAGCGCTTTAATATTAAAAAAGCTGGACATAATGGTACGCTAGATCCATTAGCATCTGGGGTTTTAGTAGTTGCTACTAATAAGAAAACCAAGGAGTTAAGTAAACTAAACCAAGACGATAAACAATATCTTGTTAAACTGAAGTTTAACACTCATACTGATAGTTATGATCGTTTTGGTAAAGTAATTAGAACAACTAATTATGTCCCGAGCATTAAACAACTTAATGATTATCTAACGAAATTAGATAATCATAGTTTTTATCAAACTCCTCCTAGGTTTTCAGCACTAAAGGTTAATGGTGTAAGAGCTTATCAGTTAGCTAGAAAAGAAATAGATTTCCAACTAGATAAGCGTCTTACAACTATATATAGAGCTAAACTGATCTCATACTATGATGATTATGCTGAAATCTTATTAGATGTTAAAAAGGGTTTTTATGTGCGTTCTTTTGTTGTTGATTTAGCAACCCAATTCAACACTACAGCAATGATGGTTGAATTGGTAAGAACGAAATCTGGTCAATATAGTTTAAAAGATGTTATCGATTATTCATTTAACAAGTAATACCATCAAAGAAGTCAAGAAAGATCTTGATTTAGTTATTGGCTTCTTTGATGGTATTCATAAAGGTCACGCTAGATTGTTTCAACAATCTAATCGATTTAATCTTTTAACTTTTGATCATATTCCCAAAAAGCAAAGTTTGCTTTATCCTAAAGCTGATGAATTAGAACAATTATCAGCTTTAGATAATCTTGAGCAATTATTAGTTTATGATCTGTTAGATAATAATCTGTCTGCTCAAGACTTTATTGATAACTACATTAACTTAATCAAACCTAAAAGAATAATAGTTGGATCTGATTTTAAGTTTGGTAAAGATCAAGTAGATTATTCTTTGTTTAGTAAGAATGGTTATGAAGTTGTTGTAGTACAAAGAGATCATTGTTCTACAAGTGAGATTAAGAAATTAATTATTAACTGTGATTTTGAGCAAGCTAATCAATTACTAGTTACCCCTTTTTATCTAAAGGGGACAGTAATTAAGAACGCTCAACGTGGTAGAACAATTGGGTTTGCTACTGCAAACATTATTCTAGACAATCAGTTAATTGATTTAACTGAAGGGTCTTATGTTTGTAAGGTTATTGTAGACAATAAACCTTACCAAGGGATTTGTTTTGTTGGTAAACCTAAAACGTTTGATGAAACAAAAAGACAGTGTGAAGCTCATATCTTTGATTTTGATCAAGATATTTATGGCAAACAAATCAAGGTTGAGCTTCTTCAGTTTATTAGAACAGCTAGAAAGTTTAATTCACTAGATGAATTAAAAGAAGCAATAGAAAGTGACAAAAAAACCGCTCTTAGTTTTTTTCAAAAACAGCCCAAATCCAAAGTTGTAGTAGCACTATCTGGTGGGGTTGATTCTGCTGTTTGTGCTTATTTGTTACAACAACAAGGTTATGAAGTTGTAGCTGCATTTATGCAAAATTGAGATAAAGATCTTAATTTTGAAATTTTATCTAACCATGCTGATGATGAGATCCAAGGATGTGATGCCAAACAAGATTATGAAGACGCACAAAAACTGTGTGAACAATTAAACATAAAACTTTACCATTTCAATTTTGTTGAACAATATTGAAATGATGTATTCCTTAAAGTTTTAGAAGACTACAAAAAAGGACTTACACCAAATCCTGATGTATTATGCAACCAGTTTGGTAAATTTGGTTGATTCATTAAAGCATTAAAACAACAGTTTGGTAATGATATTAAAATTGCATTTGGACATTATGCCAAACTGGTTAATCAAAATGATGAATCATTTTTAATTCACACCAAAGATCATAATAAGGATCAAACATATTTTTTAACGATGCTTAATAAGAATCAGTTAAAAAATATTATTTTTCCTTTAAGTGAATTAGATAAACCAACAGTAAGAGAGATTGCTAAAAAAGCTAATCTATATGTAGCCAATAAGAAAGATTCCACCGGAATCTGTTTTATTGGCGAACGTAATTTTAAGCAATTCTTAAGTAATTATTTACCAATCAATAAAGGTCCAATTATCTTAGTTGATGAGAATAAGAAGATTGGTGAACATGATGGATTGTATTTTTATACAATCGGTCAATCGAAAAGATTACATGTTGGGGGAACTAAAGAAAAAATCTTTGTTTGCAACAAAAATTATGATAACAACATCTTATATGTTTGTTATGAATCCACTAAGGATTCATACTTAAGTTCACTTAGTTGTGAACTAGATAACTTTAATTGATTAATGAATGATAAACATTCATTACTTAATAAAAAAGTATGAATCAGATTTAGACACCGTCAAAAATTACAAGAGTGTGAAATCGTTTCATATCATGATAATAAAGTAATTGTTAAATACACCAAACAGATCGGTGTAACACCAGGACAATATGGTGTTATTTATGATCAAGATTTATGAGTAGTTGGTGGTGGTAAGATTACTAAGATTATTGAATAAGTATTAATCAATAAGATGTTTAGATCTAGCTACTCTAGTTAGATAAGATCTAAACTTAGGGTGAGCAATACTAATTAACAACTTAGCACGTTGTTTAATTGATTTAGCTTTTAGATTAACAACACCATATTCAGTTACAACATAATCTAAATCATTTCTTAAAGTAGTTGTAACTCCTTTAAGTCTAGTTACGATCTTTGAAATCTTGTAATCACTAGTGGTTGATTTCATGGCAATAATACTCTTGCCATTTTTAGAGTAGCTAGCTCCTCTGATGAAATCAGCTTGTCCACCTGAAGCTGAGTATTGTTTATGTTGAATTTGTTCAGCATTAACATTACCTAGTAAGTCGATTTCAATAGCTGAATTAACTGAAACAAAGTTATCTAGTTTTGCTATATTTAATGGATTATTTACATAATCAAATCTTGCAATCTTAAATTTATCATTACGATCAAGGTATTTGTACATATCTTGATCGCCGACAGCAAAAACAAAAGTTGATCTACCTTGATCAATCTCTTTGTACTTATTGGTAACAACTCCAAGCTTGATTAGTTCAACCATCCCATTACCTAGGATCTCTGTATGAATTCCTAGGTCTTTTTTATCTACCAGTTTTTTACAAACCATGTTGGGAATAGAACCTATTCCTAATTGGATCGTAGAACGATCATCAATTAATGAAGCAACATGTTCTGCTATCTTCAAGTGTTCTTCACTTGGTTCTACATTTAAAGCTTCAGGTAACTTATAATCAGATTTAACTATTGCAGTTACATCATTAATATGAATCTGATGGTTATCACCTACTATATAAGGCATATTCTTATTAACTTCAATAATTACTTGTTTAGCTTTTTTGATTAGATCTAAATCATAACAAGTAGATAACCCTAAATTAAAATAACCATTATTATCTATATCAGTAGTTAATAAGATAACTGTATCGATATCAAAATTATTAAGCAGTTTAGTAGATTCAGAGAAATGAAATGGGTAATATTCAATATTGTTTTGAATAGTTCCATTTAGGTATTTATTAAAGGCATTTCTTTCATTAGCTCTATAGAAGAAACAATGTCGTTTAACTATATGATTAAACTTATCCTGGAAGATTGTTTCTTCACAGTCAGAACTAGAAGCATAATAATAAAAATCTAGTTTTGAGTAACTATTAGTTTCTAGTGCTTCTTTTAGCCCTTGTAATAGTAGTTCAGGTTGAAGATAATCAAACCAAATGTTTGAGTTGTTTTTTATTAAAGAGATTGCTTGTTTAATAGAAACTAACTTTTTCTTATATGCTTCAGAATAATTCATTTTTGCGCTTGTTTATATTGATTTTAAAAATGTAGTTTAGTTTTTAAATAAAAATAGAGCGAACTATTTTTAATTTCGTTTATTTACTTACAAAACTTTTAAGATTCTATATATTATGGATTGAATGCCATTTAATAAATCCTAATTTGATCTAAATAAGAAACGAGTTCATGTAAATTAGTTATGCAATCAAATTACTTATGGAAAAATAGATTGATTCTTTGAACCTTACTTTAAAATATAAATTGATAAATTAGTTAAAATTTGCCGACCATTTTAACGATAAAAAAACGATTCAACTAGTTTATATGCTCGCTAATGTTCATAAAAATTGCTCATTCAATAACTGCTCAAAAAATGTCTAATATGATCTAAGTTTTTACGAACAAACAGAATCTGGGTTTACTACGTAAAGTTGTTGTTAATGATTATTTGATAATTTAAAATTAATTGATTAGTTTTATAAAACTAAATTTTTAATATATGACTAAACGCTTAAGTGGATCACAGATAAGACAAATTTGATTAGATTTTTTTAAATCTAAAAAACACGAGATCATTGAATCTAAATCATTAGTACCTATTAATGATCCTAGTTTGTTGTGAATTAATGCAGGTGTAGCAACTTTAAAAAAATACTTTTCTGGTGAAGAAAACCCTACTAATCCAAGATTAGCTAACTCTCAAAGATGTATAAGAGCTAATGATATTGAAAACGTTGGAGTAACTTCAAGACACCACACCGTTTTTGAAATGCTTGGAAACTTTTCAATTGGAGATTACTTCAAAAAAGAAGCTATCGAATTTGGTTATGAATTATTAACCAAATTCTATGGGTTGAATAAAGATAAGTTATACATCACCATCTATGAAGATGATAATGATGCTTATCATTATTGAGTAGATCAAGGGATTAACCCTAAACACATCATTAGATGTGATAAAACCAGAAACTTCTGAGATCTAGGTTCTGGTCCTTGTGGTCCAAGTACAGAGATATATTACGATCGTGGTGAAAAATACGATCCTAATAAATTAGGTGAGAAATTATTCTTTGAAGATATTGAAAACGATCGTTATATTGAAGTGTGAAATATCGTTTTTTCTCAATTCAATAATGATGGCAATAATAACTACACAGAACTGTTGAGAAAAAACATTGATACTGGTGCTAGTTTAGAACGGTTTGCTTGTATCTTACAAGATGTTCCAACTAATTATGATACCGATCTATATTTACCAATAATCAGAACAATTGAAAAACACACCAATCATAAATACGTTGTTGATCATTACTTTAGTAAGGATTCACATCAACAAGATATCTTAAGAGCGTTTAGAGTTATCGCAGACCACTTAAAGTGTGGTGTGTTTGCAATTGCTGATGGGGTACTACCTGGTGCTAAGGATCGAGATTACATTATTAGAAAACTACTGCGTAGAGCGTTTGTATATGCTAAGAAGTTAAATGCTAAACCTGAGTATTTAGTTGAAACAATAAATGTAATCATTAATAACTATAGTGATTTCTTTAAGTATTTAATACCTAATAAAGATATCGTTATTCAAGCAATAACTAATGAAGCTAATAATTTCTCTAAAACGTTAGATTATGGTTTTGAGATCTTTAATCAAGCTAAAACCACTAATAATATTACTGCTGAAACGATCTTTAAACTAGTGGAAACCTATGGTTTCCCACTAGATCTAATTAAAGAGTTATCAGCTGAAGCTAAGATCAAACTAGATCTAGAAGGTTTTGAAGAATTATTTAAAAAACACCAAGAGGTATCTAAAGCTAATAATGATCAAGTTGGTCTTAAAAAACAAAATGAGAACTTGCTTAAGTTTGAAACCCCTTCTAAGTTTTTTTATGACAAGAACAACATTAAAACTAAAGTTGTAGCGATCTTTGATGACAAGTTTAATCCTGTAGATCAAATTGAAGTTGGTTCAGGTTGAGTTGTTTTTGAAAACACACCTATTTATGCCACATCTGGTGGGCAAAGATATGATGAAGGTTATTGTCTTAAAAAAGGTAATTTAGTTGTTCACTTTGATAATGTGATCAAAGCGCCAAATAAACAACACTTACACCACTTTAAAAAAGCTAGCTTTTGACTTGATGAAAAAGTGGAATTAATGCATGATGAAAACTGAAGAAAACTAGTAAGAAAAAACCACTCGCTAGAACACATCTTACATGCCACACTAAAAAATACGATTAGTGAAACAATCAAACAATCTGGTGCATTTAAATCAGCTGCTAAAGCAACACTAGACTTTAATTATCCAACAAAACTAACAGATGAAGATCTAGATAAGATTGAAGCAAAGATTCGTCAAGTAATAGCAGACAAAATCCCTGTTACTGTTCATCACGTTGATTATGAAACAAGTCAAAAAATGAACGCAATTGCTTACTTTGAAGAAGAATATAAAAAACACGAATTACTTCGTGTAATCAAAATGGGTGATTATAGTGTTGAGTTATGTGGTGGAACACATGTTGATAACACTAAAGAAATCGAAGAGTGTTTTATCACTGATCTTTATTCATTAGGTGCAGGTAGATGAAGAATTGAGATCATCAGTTCTTATGAAACTATCTTTAATTACTTAGTTGATAAACAAAATGAGATCAAACAAGAAAAAGACCAGATGTTTAATGAATTAGGTAATTATGATTTATCTGATTACTTAGAATTTAGCAAGAAATTACATTCATTTGAATTACCTACTTCTATTAAAGATCTAAGAAAAACTCTAAGAGCATTTGAACAGATTAAAGAAGAATATAAAGCTATCAAACTAGAGTTAGATAAAAAGAAAACTAAAGATCGCGCTAATCAGATTAAAAAACTAGCACTAGAAAACCTAGAACATAAGATCGTTCTATTGTTCTTTGATAAAGAAGAACAAAAAGCTTTATCAATTGCTCACAATGAACTTGTTAATGAAAAACCAGATCATGTTTTCTTTTTCATTAACAAATCTGATAATAAGATTAACTATATCATTGGGATTAAGAATGCAACTGATAAGTTGAATGCTAAGTTGTTAATTGATAAAGTTAACACCACATTTGGTGCTAAAGGTGGTGGTAAACAAAACTTTGCTCAAGGTGGGTTTACTACTGATAAAGATATCGATAAATTAAAAGCAGACTTTATTAATATATGTATTACGTTGCTTTAGATGTAGGTTCAAAAACTTTGGGGATAGCTACTGGTGATGGTGAGTTTAAGATTGCCTCACCATATTGTGTTATCTCATTCAACCAATATGATTTTAAGCAATGTTTAGTTAAACTAAAAGAAAAGACAGCTAGCTTTTTTTATGACTTTAAGTTTGTTATTGGGATGCCTAAAAATATTGATCAAACTAAATCATCAACCACAGAGATGGTTGAAGGTTTTATTGAATTATTAAAGGCTAACTATAAGAACGAAATAATCATCTATGATGAAGCTTATACTTCGATAATTGCAGACCAATTATTGAAAGATAACCAAATAAAAGCTAAAAAACGTAAAGAGAAGATTGATAAGCTGGCAGCTTATGTAATCTTGCAATCCTTTTTTGATGATGAACGATATCCTAAATAAATTTAAGCAACTTAATTTAGAACTAAAGATTCCAATTATGCGAGATGATAATTTGGTTAATTTAGTTGACAAATTATCGCGAAATAAAATTAACCGATTGCTTGAGATCGGCACTGGGATTGGATTTAGTTCGATGTATTTAAGTTCGCACTTACCCGATTTAGAGATAGACACATTAGAAAAGGATGTTGAACGATATAAGATTGCTAAAGAGTGATTAGCTAACTTTTCTAAGATTAACTGCATTCTGGGAGATTGCTATGAATTCATTCCTCAAAAAAAATATCAAGCAATCATTCTTGATGGACCTAAAGCTAAGCAGATTGAATTATTCAATAAATACATTAACTACTTATTACCTAATGGGGTAATGATTATTGATAATTATTTTTTAAAAAATATAAAACCTAACAATAAACTTTATCAAAAAAATTTAGAATGACAAAACTTTGTTCAAGACTTAGGCAATAAGCAATTTAATATTGAAATTGATCAATCAGGAGATGGGGTAGTTTATGTTTTTAGTAAGCCAAGTACAATCGCTTAATCAAGCTAAAAAGTTCATCGACCAATCAATTGATTGTATCCTAGTTGGTTATGAAAATTTTGCTTTAAGATGTACTAATACTTTAAATTATCAAGAACTTAAGGAATTAGTAAACTATCGAAATGACAAAAAAGCTAAGACTAAAATTTTCATTTTATTAAACAGTTTTATTTTTGAAAATCAAATAGATGATTTAACTCAAAAATTAATTGAATTAGATCAATTAAAAGTTGATAGAGTCTATTTCCAAGATTATGCAATTGTGCAAATTATACGGGAAAATCAACTAAATTTAGCAACAGCTTACCATTCAGAAACAATGGTAACCTCTTATGGTCAATTTGATTTTTTTAAAGAAAATAAAATCAATCATCTAGTTGTTGCTAGAGAACTGTTTATGAATGAGATCAAACAAATGCATGGTCATAAAAAGGATCTTGAACTAGAAATGCAAGTTCAAGGTTATGCCTTCTTCATGCATTCAAGATGAAAAATGATTTCCAACTTTGAAGCATATGCTAAGATCTCAGATCAGTTATCTTCAAAAAAACAGTTATGAATTAGAGAAGCATTAAGAAAATATCCTAATGCAATTTATGAAGATGAATTCGGTACACATATGTTTACTGGATATATTTTATGTGCGATTAAGCAATTAAAAGATCTTCATGAATACGGTTTAGATTATGCAAGAATTGATTCAATCATGATCAAAGAAGAAGACCATGAAAAAATCACTTTAATCTACCAAGATTTAATTAATAAATTGAATAATAAGCAAACAGTATCTGATGAACTGATTGTAGAGAAGTATTTAGAGATTGAACAAATCAGTGCACCAGTTGAGATTGCTTCAGGTTTCTTTGGTGGTATCAAAGAAATCAAACACCTAATTAAAGAAGAGAAAGAAGAGGCTAAAGGTAAGAAATAATGAAATACGAATTACTAGCTCCTGCTGGAGATGTACAAAAAGCGATGTTTGCCATCGATTATGGAGCAGATGCTGTTTTTTTAGGTGCTAAAGCTTATTCATTAAGATCTAGTGCAAGCAACTTCTTCTTTAAAGATATTAAGCAAACTGTAGATTACGCTCATGAACGTAATCGTAAGGTTTATGTAGCTGTTAATGTTGTGTGCCATAACCCATTGGTTAAGGGGTTTGCTAAATTTATAGCCAGTTTAGAAGAAACTGGTGTGGATGGTTTGATTGTGGCAGATCCATTTATCATTGATTACACCAAAAAACATCACCCAAATCTAGATCTACACCTATCAACCCAACAAAGTGTTACCAACTCTAAATCAGCTTTATTTTGAAAAAGTAATGGCTTAAGTCGTGTGGTATTAGCTAGAGAAGTAACAATTGATGAATTATCACTACTAATGCCAAAAGTAAAGGATCAAGTTGAGATCGAATACTTCATCCACGGAGCTGTATGTATTGCTTTTAGTGGTCGTTGTATGATGTCAAATAACTGATCACTACGTGATGCTAACGTTGGAGGTTGTGCACAATCTTGTCGTTGACGTTATGAACTAAAAGATGAGAAATTAAAAAAATATTCTGATTCTTTCACCATGTCACCTAAAGATATGGCATTAATTGACGAGATTAAACAATTGATGGAATTAGGTGTAGCTTCATTTAAGGTCGAAGGACGGATGAAATCAATCAATTACGTGGCTACCGTAATTCGTTCATATCGTCACGCAATGGATTATTATTTAAATAATGGTTTTAACCCCGACCAACAAGATGAAAAAGTGATTTTAGATCAAGTTAAACAAGATCTAAAATCAGCCGAAAACCGCCCAACCAATAAAGGTTTTGCACACAACCAACCTGGAATTGATGCAATGCTATACCACGAAGAAGAACGTAAGATTGCTCAAACGTTTGCTTTCATCGTAGATGAAATCCAAGATGATGGATATATCAAAGTTACTTGCAAAAATAACTTTAAAAAAGCCCAAGAATATATTATCTATGGTCCTAACTTTAAGATTGATCAAGTTAAGATCACATCTTTGTTAAACAAGAATAAAGAAGTAGTTGAAGTGGCAAACGATCCAATGGCAACTTACTACTTAAAATTTGATCAACATTATGATCTAATTAAAAATAGCATTGGACACATTAAAAAAACCTTGGAACTTTAATTGTCCAAGGTTTAGTGACTAGTAGCAGTTGCTGAATTAGATCATCTAGCTGCTCTTGATTTAAGTCTACGAGCTTTGTTCTTAGAGATTCTGTTGTTTTTAGCTAGCTTATCAGCTAAAGAATAAACTTGTTCAACATCTTTCTTATCTTTAGAAGCTTTAGTTTTCTTAAGTTGGTTCTTTAAAGATGTTTTAAATCCTTTAGTTAATAAATTTGCTTTTAGATTCTGACGATAGCTCTTTTCGTTTGCTTTTATATTAGCCATATCGTTTGATACCTTAAAATTATATAACTTATTAATTATAATATATAAGTAGATAAATTATATACAACAAAATTAATGAATACTAGTTTCCTTTTTATCGTCTTATTAGTAGTTATTCCAATTGGGCTAATAAGCTATGTTATCTATAAGAGAAAAAAGGCTAAAGAGCCAGGTGAGTTTACCGGAAAAACTAAAGAAGAACGTCGTAATGAGGTGTGAAAAACCATTAAGCGTTATCTGCAAGATAACGAGATGTATGGTCGCGAAATTATGTATTCTTTTGTTGCTAAACGACCATCACCAAACGATGATCGTAAGTTGCATAAGCAATTCAAAGAAG
Source organism: Mycoplasma tullyi (assembly GCF_014068355.1). Lineage (NCBI taxonomy): Bacteria > Bacillati > Mycoplasmatota > Mollicutes > Mycoplasmatales > Mycoplasmataceae > Mycoplasma > Mycoplasma tullyi. The sequence continues at coordinate 139,637 of NZ_CP059674.1, forward strand.
AAACTAAGCAATACTTATTAGAACATAAGTTATCTAAAAAAGAAAAGAAAGCATATTTAGATCATCGTAGAAAAGAGATGGCTCGTGAACGTTATTGCATTTATTTCCAAACTAAAGATGCAAAAACACAATCAACGTTTGATCCTGCAATTATTGAAGCAGAAGTGTTAACTTTACCAGCTAAGAGTAAACGTGATACTCCTGAAAGAAAGATTCAGATTAATGGTTTACAAGATTTCCAAAAAGAATTTTCTTGAATTGAACCATTAAAAAATAAAGAAGATGCTCGCTTGAAGAAAGCAGAAGATGAACGCTTAAGAAGATTAGAAATTAAAGAGCGTAGAAAAGCTGCTAGATTAGCTAAAAAAGAAGCTAAGGCTAAAAAGAAAATTTAATAAATGATGAATCAGAAAAAAGTCGTTTTCTTTGGAACTACAGAATTATCGCTAGCTTGTCTTAAAGAGCTATTAGCCGATAATTTTTTTAATGTTGTGGCAATTATTTGCCCACCTGATCGAGTTAATCTAAAAAATAAGAAGAATAAACTTAATGCGGTTAAGCAGTATTGTTTGGATAATAACTTAACAATCTATCAACCTGAAAAGTTGTCAGAATTCTATGAGCAATTAAATCAGATGGAATTTGATCTAGGAATATGTATTGCTTATGGACAGTTTATTCCCAAAAAAGTAATCGATTTATTTGCTGATGGTATATTAAATGTTCACCCATCTAAATTGCCTTTATTAAGAGGTGGAGCACCAATTCATTACGCTATCATTAATGGTTTTGAATCAACAGCGATTTCAATCATGAAACTGGATGAAAAAATGGATCACGGACCAGTTTATGATCAGTTAGATATTAAGATAAATCCTGAATGAAATCATGATGATTTAAACGAAGAAATTATTGCAAAATCGCCGGCATTTTTAATCAAAACCATTAAAAGAATTTACGAAGAAAATTTACAACCTAAAGAACAAGATCATGATCATGTTACCTTAGGTTTGAACATAAGAAGAGAACAAGAACATATTGATTTAAATTTAGATGCAAAAAGCTTTGTTAACTGACAAAAAGGATTGTGATCAACACCTGGTGGCTATCTAAATTATGATAACCAACGTGTTAAGATTGCAGCTTGTCATCTTGTAGATAATAATCAAGAACACGACGACGCTTTAGTAGGAACAATTTATCAAATCGATTCTAGTGGTATTTATGTCTATCTAAAAAAGGGTAGCATTGCTATTACCAAATACTTAATGCCTTCAAAAAAAGTCGTTGATATCAAACAAGCAATTAATGGAAAAGTTCCTTTTGAACTAAATAAAAAGTTTAGTTAATACATATGCAAAAAAAACATATCTTCAAGAAAACCGATTTTTTAAACACTTTTAGTCGCCCTAAATCTTTATGAAAGTTTAGTAATAGCGAATTACTAGCGATTATTCAAAACGAATTGGGTATATCTAAAGATGATTATCTAGATATACTTGATCAATTAGAGAATGAAAACAGTTCATTAATTGATTTTGATGATATTGATTTTATTACTGATGAATTAGCTCAAGAAGAATCTAAGAATATCTATCTTAATGAAGTAAGTAAGATTAAAGTTAAAGCTAAAGAATACATTAAAAGAAGGGTTTTATTCCAAGAAGTAGATTATGCTAATCTAGGTGAAGATAACGTTAAATTTGTTGATGGCGTATTTAATGAATCTCAGATCAAATACACTGATGTTTTTGATCTAAAACAAGATCGAAAAGCACTAAGAATAATCGACTTAGCTGATTATCAAAACACACCTTTAATTACAGCAATCGATTTACACGAAATCATCAAAAAACACGATTATAATGAATCAAAATTATTAATCTTAGATGGAATTTATTTTAATGAAAAGGATCAATATTTCTTGCAAACTAATATTGAATCTTGTTTATTTGAAAGACATAAGAACGGAAAGATTAAAGCAACTGTTTATAGCTTAAAAAATTCAACCACAACCAAAAGAAAAGATATCGTTGCTTTTTATTATGATTATCGAGTTTTACTTGAACTAGGTTATGAGATCGTTGAATGAAATGTCGTATTAATTAAATACGCATTATCTAAAAAGAACGGAGTTGAATTTACTACTACAAACACAGTCTGTCATAGTAAAAACAGTGCCGCGCTTCCAGAAAAATTAAAAGAACCTAATTTCTTTAGTAAATCTTTAATTGAAAACAAAGCTAGTTTCAAACGTTCTGGTTATGAAAAACTAACTCTAGATTATCCAGAATTAAAACCGGAAAAAACATCGTTTGGAGATCTGTTAGAGATCCTGACATTTAACGTTAAAGAAGAAGATAGTAAGAAAACATATAACTTTGTTGTTGATTTAATGACGATAGTTAAAAACGCTTTTGAAAATGTTTTTGATGAAATGATGCAAATCAAAGAGACTAATATCGGAAAGATAACTTTATCAAATGCTTACTTTAGTCAGTTTGCAGATAATGTTCATGGAACAATCATTAAATACACTCTAGGAAAAAAAGTTTTTGAACCATTTTTATTAAGTGGAAATGTTTATAAAATTGCTAAATTCTTCGATGAAAATAATCAATTATCTTTTCCCTTAGTAAATCAAAACAACGAACCATTTACAATAAAAAACTTCATGAACTATGTATCAAATAATGCTGATACTCTAAAACCAGTTAATTATTTTACTGTCTTAGATAAGGTATATGGTTCAAAACCTATTGATCATTACGTCTTTGATGAAGCTAAAACAGTCTTTAATAAACTGAAACCTAAAAAAGTTTATTTTGATTTTGAATCAATTTGTCATCTATTTGCACCAATGAATGATGTGTTACCAAATATGCAAATTGTAACGCAAAATTCATATATTATTGATCATAATGATGGTCAAGAATTAATATGTTTTAATGATGTAATTGATCCATGTAAGCTAGATGTAAATTGGTTCGCTAAAATCATCAACGACCTTCACCAAGGTGAAGATTATAGTTATGTTGTTTATAATAAGTCGTTTGAGAGAAGTAGATTATTTGAAATGGCTTATTATCTTGAAAGATATAAGCAATATCATCCTGATCAATTTATTGATCAAGATAATCTAAATGTTGATTTCGTAAAAAAAGTTAAAGAAATTGAAAACAATTTATTTGATTTAGCTGATTTCTTTAACTTAAGTAAAAAGCTATTAGTAATTAGATCCCTAAACGGTTTTTTCTCAATTAAAAAAACCTTATTATTAACCTCACAAGAACAACGTAAGAAAGCTAAAGCTGTTGATTATGCTACTTTAAATGTTAAAAGAGGAGATATGGCACAAAACCTAACCGCTAAACGTTTCTTAGGTTTATTATCTGATCAAGAATGAGAACAAATCGCCATTGATTTAGCCACATATTGTGAAAATGATGTTAGATCAATGATTGCAGTTGAATACTATATAAGAGATCTACTCAAAGCTAATTAAATTTATTTTTTAAAATATAAATAATAAATATATAAGGTAGCTAACTATGATTTACGACAAATTAGAGAATTTTGATAAATACTTATCTGTTAATAAGTATTTCCCTAAAATCAAAGCGTTTTTAGAAGAACACAACTATGATCTAGGTCATTTAAGAATTGGAATCCATGAGATCGATGGGATGAATCTTTACTTAAATGTTCTAGATTCAGTTGTTTATCAAAAAACAGAAGCTAGATATGAACTACACCAACACTATGGTGATGTTCATGTTGTGTTCAATCCTGGTGAAATCTATTTTAGTCAGCACGCTGAAGATGCTAAAGATATGAAAGTTGAAATTCCTTACAATGAAGCTAAGGATGTAACTTTTTATGTTTCAGACACGACTAAAGATGGTGTTTCAAACAATCGCTTAGTGCCATCAAAAAACTCTTTTGTTGTCTTTTTACCTGGGGATTTGCATGCTCCTAGAGTGTCTGAAACTCCAAGCGATAATATTATTAAGTACATATTTAAATTTAGATGTTCGTAAGAAAAATTTATCGGTTAATTTCGTTATTTTTTATTGCTTTATTAGGTTTATTTAACCTAAATATTGGGTTTATTAAAGAAACTAAGCCTGTAGACTATAAACAAAGTCTACATGCTGAGAATATAACGAATGATTCTGATTTTTTCTATGATGATCTAAATGAAACTGCCAAAGCTAAAACGATCAAAATCTTTTTAACAGATAATGATTACCAATCAGTTTTATCATCATTAATGTTGACCCAATACTTCTTAAATGATGAAGTCGTTGATGATAAAAACTCACCTGTGGTATTTTTATACCAACAACAACTAGTTAACGATGTTGATTTTAGTATCAATATTGCTAGCAACCTATCAAATTGATTCCAAAACAATTATCCCCAAAACCAGGGGCTAATTGAAACTAATAACAGTGCAGCTTTTGCTAGCAATAGTAATCTAAGCTACACTCCAGATAATGTTCTAACGTTTTTAGATCTAATCAGAATCTATTTCCATAATCAATATATTAATGATTCTCAATTAGCCAACAAACCTTTATTATTTGATGTCTTTATCTCACCTGAGTTATTAGCAACGATTTGAAACAACCAATCGTTGATGTTATATAACTTCTTACCTTATCTTAATAAGTTTCATGTGATTGCTAATACTAATTATTTAAAAACGGTGTTTTTTAATAATTATAATCAGTTAATTAGTAATAGCTTAATTAACTTTAACCCTAGGCAAGTATTAATTAATTACCAGGATGATTTTAAAAAGATCTTTGTTAATGCTAAAAGAAGACTAGAGAGTAATCGTAATGATAACAATGGGTTTAATGATGATTTAAGAGATCAGATTAGTCTTGATACGTTTAGAAGAACTTCGTTATATCAATTAGTATATAACCAAGATAAGTTCTTATTTTATGATGGGTTTTCTTATGAATCAAATAATAATCAGGTTAGTAATGAACTAAGATTAAAGGTTAGATTTTATCAAAAGATCTATCAATTATTCTTTAATTCTAAGAAGTTAATCTTAGATCCAACTAAAGTGGATCTATTGATTAAACAATACTTAAATATCTTTATGATCACTGATCAGTATAATACGTCTGATTATATCTATAAGAATCGTAGTGATTTTGATATTAATAAGAAAACTTTTGTTTTCTTAGAACCGCTAGCCCCATCAAAATTAGGTCTTAGTGATCTTAATTCAAGTAATATGATTAATAACTTGAAGTTTGATGAGTATAAGTCGATTCTTGCAACCTTTAGAAAGATCTATCCAATTGAACAATACAATTTTATTTATTTAACTAATCCTAATTTTGATGGGTTTAAGAATCGGTTTGATTCGTTTCAACAACTCTTGGGATTAGATGATGCCAAGATTATTTATAGTAAACCGATCTCTGGTTATTTCTTTTTTTATGAGTTGTGAAACGAATACCAAAGAAATCCTACTAGTAATGGCGATACTTCAATCATCTTAGGTGGGATTGATTATAATGATGATAATGTGATTGAAGCTTATAATTTCTTAAATAGTAATACTTCAACTAGAACTGAGCAAAGTAATTTGATTGCTAGAAATGTTAATAACTTCCCAGTTCCATTAACATTTTTAATTAATGATTTCCAGCCAGGTGTTGCCAACCCCCCAGCACAATACTTCTTAATTAACTCATCATATATTAATGTGCTGCAAGGGTTGATTAATGAAAATGGTAATAATAGTAACCAATCTGTAAATCTAATCGGATCTAAGCGTTTTTTTGATGATAATAATTTTACTGCATATGATCCGATCCAGGCTTATAGTAAGATCGTTAGTTTAGAAAAAAGTGAGATCTCAAACCAAGCCACCATTCCGATTATTCTAGTAGTCTTTTTTGTCATCTTAATCGGATTGGTGGGAATTATGATGATTTTTATCATTTATAATTACAAGAAGTTAAGAAAAGCCAAAAAAAGCTGAAACGCTTATATAACCAAGATTAAAAAAGAAGAAGATAACAATGCCTAGAAAACACTTGATTGCCAACCAGATTAATAAAAAACAACAATCTAATGCTAAGTTGTGACAAAAATTAGCTAAAGAAATCAAAGCAGCTGTTAAAGTCGGAGGAACTGATCCTGAAACTAATTACCGACTTAAAGCTGCTATTGATAAAGCATTAACTTACAACTTATCAAAAGATTCAATCAACCGTAATATTTATGGAAGTAGTAATAAAGAAGATGACCAGTTGATTGAAGCTGAGTATGAGATCTATGGTCCTGGTGGGTTAGGAATTATTGTAAGAACATTATCAGATAATCCCAACCGGGTAATCTCTTCATTAAATGGTTATATTTCTAAACTAAAGGGTTCATTGGCTAAACCTAATAGTGTTAAGATTAACTTCCAAGAACAAGGGATTATCTTAACTGATCTTAACAACTATCATGACGAAGCATTATTAGAGTTATTAATCGATTATGAACTAATCGATATTAACTCTGATGAAGAAGGTTATGAGATTATTACTGTACCTAATGCTTATTATGAAGTTAAGAAGAAACTAGAAGCTGCTGGGTTTAAGATCCATCATTCTGAACTTAAATTAATTCCACTTTTATACGTGCAATTAACTCCAGAACAAAATGAAATGTTTGAACGATTTAGTGCATCATGCGAAAATGATGATGACATTCAATGAATTGTAGCCAATAATCAATAATATTATGGTATAATTTTAAAGGCATCAGCTATAAGGCCACATAGCTCAGCGGTAGAGCAACCGGCTGTTAACCGGTTGGTCACAGGTTCAAATCCTGTTGTGGCCGCCATTTATGGCGCGTTGGTGAAGTGACTTAACACACACGCCTTTCACGCGTGCATTCACGGGTTTGAATCCCGTACGCGTCACCATTAATTAATAACTTTTTAAACAACTTAATAGGGTTTATATCCCGCTTCTTTGAATTAATGCAATAGTTCAAAGATACAAAATTTTGTTAGGAAATATTTTCCTAGCATCATGGAGTGTTAGCTCAGGTGGGAGAGCATATGCCTTACAAGCATAGGGTCGGGGGTTCGATCCCCTCACACTCCACCACGCCGACTTAGCTCAATCGGCAGAGCAACTGACTTGTAATCAGTAGGTTGTAGGTTCAATTCCTATAGTCGGCACCATAAAGCTTCTTTAGCTCAGACGGTAGAGCAAGTGACTCTTAATCACTGGGTCGTGGGTTCGATCCCCTCAAGGAGCACCATGTTGCACTCGTGGCGGAACTGGCAGACGCGCTAGACTTAGGATCTAGTATCTTTACGATGTGGGGGTTCAAGTCCCTTCGAGTGCACCATTAATAATTACTTTAAATTTGACATAATTATTTCATAATTGTGTTTCTAACTAACAATTAAACCTTCTTAAATTTTCCATATAAATAGAAGTAAATAAGAGCCGCTTAGGCTCATTTTTAATTATTATTAGGCTTTTAACCTAATAAAGAAAAACGAAAAGAGATTAGATATACTAAGTTCTTTTCGTTTTTTTATTTATTTTGTGTTCTAATTCTGGTCAAATTCATGTTCAAAATACGATCAATTCCCTTTATTTACGTAAAATTATAAGAAAATTCCCCGCTTATATCACATAAATAAATTAAAAAGATTAAGATCTTTAATTTTATACGAAAATCAAGCTCCAGAATTTTGCTTGATATCACTAGCAAAACGGTTACAACCAGACCGCTAGTATATAATTAATACGATACCAAGAAAAATTAATAATCATTATGGAAACAACTAGAATTGTATTTATTACATTAAGCACTCTAGCGTTAGTGATTTGCTTAGTTTTTTGAGGTACATCATTCTACATGTTTTATAAAAGATATAGAATTAGACGCACAAACTACGACGGTGCTTTTGGTAAAACAATAAGTGATAAAAATATGAAATTAACATGATGGCAAAAGAATGGTGGGTATCTACTATTCGTTTCTGGATTGATGATTTTATTATTTTCTGTTGCAGGGTTTGCAAGTCTAGCTAATCTTTAATAAATAAAAAACTAAGAATGATCTTTATGTATTTAAAACTGAAAGAAAATAAATAATGGCTTCAACTACAAATCAAGTTCAAGGTCAGAAACATTCTTCAGAGCGCTGAAAGAAGTTTTCTGGTCACTTTAAAGAAGTTGTTGGTAAGCTGTCTGCAGGGATCATGATTCCGATTGCTTTATTACCGATTGCAGGGTTATTGCTAGGGATCTTTGCTGCAGTGCAAAACAACATTAGTCAGACTGCACAACCTGGTGTGTATGCGATGGCTGCCTTCTTTAAAAATGGTGCTGATGCGATATTCGGTAACCTTCCAGTGTTATTTGCTGTTGCAATTGCAGTAGCATTTACTAACCAATCAGGAATAGCTGCATTAGCTGCTCTTGTTGGATGGATTGTTTTTAATGCTACACAATCAGCATTAATCTTCCAAATTCCTAATACAGAAACATTTAGAATTCTATATTACCCCGCACTTCCAAAGACAGTGTTAGCTACTAACGTTGGTATTCAATCGTTAAGTACATCAGTATTTGGTGGGGTAATTGTTGGTGCTATCTCAGCTGTATTATTCAACAAGTTCCACACAATCCAATTACCTAAAGTTATTGGATTCTTCAACGGTAACCGTTTTGTTCCAATCATTACATTACTAACAATGTTACCGTTAGCTCTTGTAACATTGATGATTTGACCTGGTGTTGGTCTTGGTTTAAATGCATTAGGTGAAAACCTAGGATTTTTAGCAAGAAATAGTAACTTCAACTCATTCATCTTTGGTTATGTTGAAAGAGCACTAGTTCCATTTGGTCTACACCACGCTTTCTATACTCCTTTATGATTCACTAGTGCTGGTGGTACGATTGCTAACATTGTTACTGATCAAGCTGGTCAAGGTGCTATTGCTCCATTAATCGTTGTTGATGAAAATGGTCAAAAAGTAGTTCGTTCAATCATTGGTATTGCTGCAAGTAAAGATGCGATGAAACCAGCTGGTTTCCAAGCTCAAAACTGAATGTTCTGAGGTCAAGTTGTTAAAGCACTTAACCCTGGTCAAACAATTAGTACTGAGAGTTTAAGCGGTGACCAAAGATTATGATTCACGATTAACTCACTATTTGTTAACAAATCTGTTTATCTAAGTGGTGCAGAACTCCCTTACACATTCACATTCAAATCATTTGCTGACTCAACTCTAAACCACCCTGCATTAATCCAATCTATTACTAGAAACGGTGCTACTATTTCAGGTGCAAACCTGTTAGCAATGGTTAATAGTTCTACAACTGGTGGTATTGATTTACAACCAACTGACGTATTAAACTATGCGTTCCCTGGTGTAAACCCTGGTCAATATGAACAAGGTAAATATGCATTCATGATTTTTGGTTTACCAGCTGCTGGTGCTGCAATGATTATGGCTGCTCCTAAAGACCAAAGAAAATACGCTGCTTCAATCATCATTTCAGCTGCATTCACTTCATTCTTAACTGGTATTACAGAACCAATCGAATTTACCTTCTTATTCTTAGCACCTTATCTGTTCTGAGGATTCCACGCATTCTTCTGTGCGGTTTCATTCTGATTAACAAGCTTATTAGGTGGTAACATCGGTCAAACATTCTCTGGTGGTATTATTGACTTAACTATCTACGGATTTGTTCCTGATGCACTAGGTGCTAAGACTAATAGCTGACTTCCATTAGTAATTGGTCTGTTCTATATCCCGCTGTACTACTTCACATTCTACTTCGTGATTACTAAACGTAACATTGAGACTCCTGGACGTGGTGCTGGTATGAAACTTTACACCAAAGCTGATTACCAAGCAAAAGTTGCTAACAAAGATGCTGGTAGTGCAAAAGATGGATCAAGTAACTTCAAACCAATCGAAATCACTTCATACAAATTAATGAAAGCATTTGGTGGAAGAGATAACATTACTGCTGTTAATGCTTGTGCGACAAAATTAAGAGTATCAGTTAAAACTAAAGAAAAAGTAAGCTTTGGAGAAATTGGTGCACTTGGTTCATTAGGTACTTATGCTGTTAGTGACACTCTAGTTCACGCTGTATATGGTGGTGATGCTGATATCATCAAATCATACATGCAAAAGATGGTTAAGGATGATTATGATGCTTCTGCGATTGAAAAAGCAGCTGGTGGTGCACCTGCTAAAGAAGCTGAAAAACCTGTAGGTGATGCTCCAGCTAAAGGCACTGACAAACCTGCTGCTGATCCAGCTACTAAAGAAATCGATCCATCAATGCCAAAAGCAACTCCTGAAGTTGATCACAAACTATCTGATGTAATTGAAGTATTCAGTCCTGTTAAAGGTACTGTAAGAGATCTTGCTGATCTTCCAGATCCTTCATTTGCTGGTAAGATCATGGGTGATGGGGTAAGCATCGATCCAGAAGATGGAATGTTCTACGCTCCTGTTGAAGGTAAATTAGAACTTGCTTACAACACTGGTCACGCCTACTTCTTTGATGCTAATGGTGCTAAGATCTTAATCCACATCGGAATTGATACCGTATCATTAAACTCTGACAACTCAGATACAAACAACTTAGTTGGTTTCAAGATGTTTGCTAAATCTGGTGATAATGTTTCACTTAAAAAATCTCCAGTTGTTCAAGCTAACCTAGAGATGATTAAGATGAAAGAACTTTCAACAAGTTCACCAATTCTAGCTTTAACAGAAACACTAGCTAACTACGATCTTAAGGTTGTTGTTAAACCTGGAGACAAGGTAAATGTTGGTGATCTACTGTTCAAATTAATTAAAAAGAACAAGTAGTTGATTAACTTACCAAAATAAAGTGCATCCCTTGCACTTTATTTTTTTTATTTATATATTTAAAATACGTAAAGAATTTTTATTTAATAGTATGAGTGATAGCAATTGTATAAAGAAAAAGGTCTGTAATGCATCTTCTTATAATTTTAAGGATAAATATCACAACTTAAAAGGGTTAATTAATAACCAAGAAGTTGGTAGTAGTAAACTAATTGAGATCAAATCTCCAATCGATCTTGAACTAAGTGGTTCATTTTATGGGATGACTGCTGAAGAAATTGATGATGCTTATGAAAAGGCGAATGCTGCTTTTAAATCTTGATCTAAAGCAGGCTATGAATACCGTAAAGCTAAGATCTTAAAGTTCGCGGAATTACTAGATGCAGACAAAGAAGAATTTGCTAACTTATTAACTGATAATATTGCTAAAGCATATAAAGAGTCACTTGCTGAAGTGACTCGTTCAATCCAATATATTCACGACACGATTAGTGTTTATGAAGATATGATAAATCATCCATTAGTAATGGATGAAAGTGTTCACCACGTTAAAGGTAAGGTGGGTAAGTTTGTTCGTGAACCACTAGGTGTGGTTTTAAATATTTCACCTTGGAATTACCCCCTAAACACACCGTTATCAAAGATGATCCCAACACTAATTGCGGGTAATACGGTGGTTTATAAGGTAGCAACTCAAGCTGCAATTATCGGAATCAGATTAGCTCATTTATTCAAACAAGCTGGCTTTGATCCAGGTGTTGTGCAATGTGTTGTTGGGTTAGGTCGTGAGATTGGCGATAAGTTAAATACCAACAAACACATTAAATCAATTTCATTTACTGGAAGTACTCCAGTTGGTTTAAGTTTACTTAGGCAATCTGCAGTTGGTAATATCTCACTTGAATTAGGTGGAAAAGATGCAGCTTTAATCTTAAGTGATTATGATAAAGAAAAGACAATCAAAGAGATCATTAAAGGCGCTTATGGTTATTCTGGACAAAGATGTACGGCAATCAAAAGAGTCTTCATTAAGCATGAGGATGCTGACGAATTTGTTCAATTATTAAAAAAAGAAGTTGAAGAACTTCATTTAGGTAATCCTCTAAACAACCCTTCATTAGTTCCGGTTATTGATCAGTATTCAGCTAATTATATTAAAGAATTATATGATGATGCTGTTGCTAAAAAAGCAACTGTATTAGTTGGTGGTGATTTTGAAAAGAACTGAATTCCAGCAATCTTATTAGACAACGTTACGCCTGATATGCGAGTTGCTTGAGAAGAACCTTTTGGTCCAATTTTACCGATCATTCGCGTTAAAGATGAAGCTGAAATGGTAAAATTACATAACCAATCTGAGTATGGTTTACAAGCAAGTATCTTCACCAACGATCAAGCTAAATTTGATGAATTAGCCAACCAACTAGAAGTTGGAACAGTTAATTGAAACCGTTCATCTTCAAGAGGTCCTGACTTCTTTCCATTCATGGGAGTAAAAGATTCAGGTGTTGGTGTTCAAGGAATTAAGGACACAATCTTGTCTGTAACACGGTACAAAGGTTTTGTTTATAATCGCTAATTTTAATATATAATATTAGGGACTATTTTTAAAAAGCTAATTATAATTAAGGTTCAAGAAAAAAATAATGAAAAAAGATATCCATCCAGAATTGAATAAGGTTAGTTTCTTATGCTCTTCTTGTAATAACAAGTTCATGTTATTATCAGTAATTAAAGCTAAAGAAGTACACATGGACGTTTGTAGTAAATGTCACAGCTTTTATATTGGTGAAACTACTCAACAAGTAGTAAAAGGACGTGCTGAAAAACTATCTAGCAAGTTCAACCAAGGTAAAGCTCACATTAATAAAAAAGCTGAAGAAAAACCTGCTAAAGCTACAACTACTAAGAAATCTAACGACAAAGCTAAATCTCTTAAAGATTTATAAGACCTTAATTATTTAAATAACAAACAATACCAAATTTAATATTTGGGTTGTTTGTTTTTATTTTATCAACGAACTATATTATGGAATACAACAAACAGATGTATGAAACATTAGTAGCAATTAAAGCTACTGCAGAAAAGTTAAATAAAGAACTAGAAGGTTTAACTAATGACTTTAAGCGGATTCATGCAATTAATAAAGAATTAAAACAAAAGAAACAATTGCTAGAAGTTTTTGAAACTTATGACAAATTGGTTGTAAGTGGTCTAGAAGCTGAAAAGATCATTAATGATAATGCGATGAAGGAATTTCATGAGTTAGCGATTCTTGATTTAGATGCAGCTAAAGAACAGATTCCCGATTTAGAAGAAAAACTAAAAGTTTTATTATTACCAGCAGATCCTAATGATGATAAGGAAGTGATCGTAGAAATGCGTCCAGCTGCTGGTGGTGATGAATCTTCGATCTTCGTTGGAAATATGTTTGATCTTTATAAGGAATATTGTTCTAAACATGGTTGAAAGATCAACGTTATTGAAATGTTGCCAACTTCTGTAGGTTATAGCTTTATTTCATTTGAAATTAATGGTGAAGATGTTTATTCAAAGATGAAGTTTGAATCAGGTGTTCACCGTGTTCAAAGAGTGCCCGCCACTGAAGCAAAAGGCCGAGTTCATACGTCTACAATTACGATCGCGGTGTTACCTCAACAAGATGATGTTGAGATTGAAATTAATCCATCTGATTTAAGAATTGATACTTATCGAGCTTCTGGAGCTGGTGGTCAACACGTTAATAGAACTGAAAGTGCAGTAAGAATTACTCATATTCCAACTGGAATTGTCGCAGCTTGTCAAGAAGGTAAATCACAAATTTCTAACCGTGAAACCGCAATGAAAATGCTTCGTTCAAAATTATGAGAAGCAGCTGAAAAAGAAAAGAATGATGCTTTATCTTCACTAAGAAAGAACCAGGTTGGTTCTGGTGATCGCGCAGAAAAGATCAGAACGTATAACTACCCACAAAATCGTGTAACTGATCACAGAATCAATATGTCATTAAACAGTTTGGATCGATTCATGATGGGAGACATTGATGAAATGATCGATGCATTACGTTCTAAAGAACAAGAAGAAAAAATGAAATTAATTATGAACGAATAGTTTTATGACTTTCCATGAATTAATTAATTACCTAACAAATAATTATTCAAAATATCAAGAGAAGTACTCTTGATCATTTTTTTTATTAATAAAACATCATTCTCAAAAAATAGAGAATAAAACTGATTTAATAACTTTACGTAATGAAGAAATAGATTTTAATTTTAATCGTTTTATTAAAGATTGCGATCGCATTTATAAAGATGAATATCCAGTTGAATATATTACGAATCAGATAGAAATAAACGATTTGAAACTATTTGTTGATGAAACAGTTTTAATTCCTAGGTTAGATACAAATGCTGTAATCGATAAGTTTATAGAAACAATTAATTCACGCTCAGACGTTATTAACGTTTTAGACATTTGTACAGGCACAGGATTGATTGCATTAACAATAAAAAAACGGTTTCCAAATTATCAAGTATTTGGATCAGATATTTCAAAATCAGCGGTAAAAATAGCTAATTTTAATGCTGTAAATAATTTATTAGATGTAAGGTTTTATGTTGCTGATTATCTAGATGTTTTTGAACAACTAACTGATGAAATAGATTCGCTAATTATTAATCCGCCTTATTTAGATGAAGAATTAAAATCTAATTACATTAAGGAAATAAACTACGAACCATTTAATGCTCTGTTCGCTAAAAATGGTGGAACGTTTTTTTATGAAGAAATATTCAGATATTTAACAACGAATAAAACTAATATTAAAGTTCTTTGTATGGAGTTTTCTGAACTCATATATGATAAGGTAGTGCAATTATTAAAGAAATATAGTTTATTAGATAAAACTACTTTTTTTAACGACGCTAACGATAAGTTGCGAGGGTTTATTATTGAATGATAGTTCTAGAATTTGAAAAAGATTTTGACGAAATAGTCAAAGCTATTAATGATCATAAGTTGGTAATCTTACCAACTGATACTGTCTTTGGAGTAGTCTGTAAATCTAAAGACAAAATATATGATTTCAAGAAAAGAGATTTAAGTAAAAAATTAATTTATTTTTGTTCTGATGTTGAACAAACTAATGTAAAAGATAAGTTATTCATAGAGTTAGCTAATCGCTTTTGACCAGGTAAATTAACGCTTGTATATAACAAAGAAAGTTATCGTATTCCAAATAATCCTTACCTTTTAAAAATTTCAAAAATATGCGGTAAAATTTACTCTTCTAGTGCTAATATAAGTAATTTTGATCCTTATAAAAATTGAGAAGAATACTATAACGATTCATACTTTAATGAATACAACGATCTAGTCTTAGTAAAAGGAAAAACTACATCTGAACAAGGATCAACTATTTATGATTTAGATTCAAACAAGATTTTAAGAGAAGGAGAATTGAGTTCGGTTCTTAAAGAATTCTTAACCAACAACACTAAAGATTAGATCTCTTTTTTAGATCCTTGATGAACATTTAGGGGATTTATTTAACTAACATATAAATAGATATAGGAATATAATTAAGTAGTAATTATGGACAAGAGAAAAATTGTATTCGTAGCTGATCATACTGGTGTTTTCTTAAAGCAAGAACTTATCAGTATGCTTAAAACTGAATTTCGTAATCAATACGAAGTAATAGATTTAGGTTCAGACGATGAAAAGAGTGCAGATGACTATCCTGATTTTGCATTCATGCTTGAAGATTACTTCAAGGATGAAAACACAAATAATATTGGTGTAGCAATCTGTGGGACTGGTGTTGGGATCTGTATTGCAGCTAACAAGATCAAAAACGTTCGTGCAGGATTAGTAACTGATGTTAGATATGCTGAACTTGCTATCCAACATGATAACTGCAACGTTTTAGTTCTTGGAGCTAGAACAACATCAATTGATGTCAATAAAGAAATCTTAAGAAAGTTCTTATCAGCACAATTCGAAGGTGGTAGACACCAAAGAAGAGTGGATAAAATTAGTAACTATGAGAAAAAATAAGATTAAAGATCCATTAAAAGCTAATTACTTTAAATGAGATCTAGTTCCTGATATATTTAAACCTTCAAGAAAAAAATCATATATTTATTTAGGAATAGCATTAGGTGTACTGTTACTATCCTTAATCTTCGTTGGATTATCAGCATCACCTTATGTGGAAATCTTAAATAGAGGTGTAACTCAAGATCAATTTGTTAACGCAGTTGAAAGAAATGGTTTTTTCACAAGAATCTATACACCTGATAATTCTGGCATCGTTCAACCAGGGATGATCGCTCTAGATATTACCCCATTAGTTAGATTAAGTAATAATCCTAATGTTGTTGCTGATATCAGAATAGCACTTGGAACGATCTCACTCTTCTTGTTTGTTCTATTCATTATCTTAGTAGTTGTTTCTTATATGTATTTTTTAGGTTCAATTAAAGCAATTCCTAAACCTACAAAACCATTCATAACTGAAACAACTATTCACAATAAAAAAGTCTAACTTTTAGACATTAATGACATATATTGAATAAAGGACTATTCGATATATGCATCAAAATAGAGGAATGTTTCTTGAAACATTAATCAACAATACAATTAAGCATAACGAATTAGCCCAAAAGGGGCTAATTTTTAAACGTCACTTACCAATCAATGTTTATAGTTTTGCTAATACAAGAGTGACGGGTTGATTAAAAGAAAAAACCCAGACAGATTATTATGGACTTTATAAGGGTTATTTCTTTGATTTCGATGCAAAACAAAGCTCAAAGATTAATTATTCACTTAAGAATATTAAACAACACCAATTAGATCATTTAAGAAAGATTCACCGTCAAGGGGGAATCGCATTTATCTTGTTGTTGATTGTTCCCAAAGAAGAGTTCTACATGATTCCAATTAAAAAAATTGATTCTTGGTTAAAACACCAAGAATCAAATACTTTAAAGTATGAATGAATTCAGAAAAGCTCTTTTAAACTGGAATTATTTTATCCAGGAGTAATTGGAATCTTTGAAGCTTTGCAAGAATGAATCGATTTAATTACTCTTCGTCGTTCTCGCGATTCTTAAAGAATCCTGAAGGTTTTCTTTTAGGTTGAAGCAACTCATCGTCTTCACTAACGTATTTTCACTTAATCGTAGCAGTTGCTTCTTTAAGTGGTTTAGCTGCTCTAAACTTTACTTTTGGTTTAGGAGGAATTCTAGTTTGTGCTCCAGTAATCGGGTTAACTGAAATTCTTTCACGACCAATGGTAACTCTAAAAGTACCAAGCTCAGGTAATCTTACCTGACCTTGAGATTTAATTTCTTTTTTTACTAAATCACTATAAACTTGAAAGCAAGCCTTAACAAGTTTCGGGCTTACTCCAGTACATTCAGCGATAATTTTGCAAATTTCAGATTTAGTTAGCATTTTTATATTTGTTTTTATAAGATATATTTTAATATTTTCTTAATTAAACATTAAAAATATTAAAAAAATTATTCTACAGTTGATTATTATTTGATATTATTAATAAGATTTTTTTAAAACATACAAAATTTATACAATATGTCTCAAAACTTGTCTGAAGAACAAAAGAAAGAAACACAATACCAAGCTAATGTTGAAAAAGCAATAACAATCTTTAATACGTTATTTACTAAAGAAACTAATAAATACGATTTCATTAAATCGATTTATGAAAACGATGGTGTTGCTAATATGGAGTATCCTAGGCAAAAGTTAAATGAACTAATGGATCTAATTATTAGTGAACCATCTAAACATTATGCTAGAAATTTCTTCATCAATACTTGTTTAACCAAGATTACAGCTTATGAAGAGATTGAAGACGTTTTAAGTTTATTCAAAAAGAATAAAGAAACTTTAGATAAATTTTGTTTGTATTACTTACTATTTAAACAATCGTTTAATTTTGACGATTCAGAACGATCTAAAATTAATAAGATCTTATCAAATATTGCACGTGAACTAATTGAGGTTTTAGATTTAAATTAATTATGGCTAGAAGAGATAAGGGAATTAATGTAATTATCCTAATTGTTTTATTAATTTTAGGAATCGTTCCAGGGGTTTTATACGCTTTATTTAAGCTGTTTGTTCCCCCATTTAGTTGGGTGATCTTTGGGATCTTATTGATCTTATTAATCTTCCCAGCAATTATCTACTTACTGACTTGTTCAGATGTAGTGGTGTTTAACAAAAGATAAGTTAAGACAATTTATTTAATCTTCTCTACTTTAAAAATAAAGTAAAGAATGATATACTATTAAAGCAATAACCAAAGACCATAACTGGTAAATCGTAAGATTTCCTTAATTCGTTATGTAGGTTAGATAACTATATCTAATAACAATCTTTGTTATTGTTTTCACTTTACTAATTGAAATTTAAATACACAATGAAAGCAATTATTCAAAAAAAGATTGAACATGTAAATAGAATTGCTGAATTGTTAAAAAGCGCTAAATCGTTTGTCGTATTTGAATATTCAACAATGACAGCAAAAGCTATTACAGCACTTAGAAGAAAAGTAAAAACTAGTGCTAATGAAATGTTTGTTTTAAAAAACAACATTTTAAAAAGAGCAATTAAAGCTGCTGGCATTGATGGATTTGATGACGAAATCAAAAACCAAATCGCAGTTGTGATTGGGTTAGAAGACGCTTTTTTACCAATCAAAGCAGTTCATGAGTATGTTACAGCTAATGAAAAAGTTAATTTCGTTTGCGGATATTTAGAAAACAAAAAATTATCTGCAGCTGAATTAAATGAAATTGCTGTGCTTCCATCAAGAGATGAACTATACAGCATGTTCTTATCAGTGCTTCAAGCTCCAGTACGCAAATTCATGTACGCACTTAAAGCTGTAGCTGATACAAAACAACAATAATTAACTAATTTTTATTCAAAAAACATAGGTAGTACTTACAATGGCAAAATTAACAAAAGAACAATTTATTGAAAGTCTAAAAGAAATGACTATCGTTGAAATCAACGATGTAATTAAAGCAATCGAAGAAGCGTTCGGTGTTTCGGCTGCTGCTCCTGTTGCAGCTGCATCTGCTGCTCCTGCTTCTGCAGCTCCAACTGAAGCAACAGTTGTATTAGTATCAGCTGGTGATAAGAAAGTTGAAGTTATTAAACTAGTAAGAGAAGTAACTGGACTAGGTTTAATGGATGCTAAGAAAGCAGTTGACACTCCTCCTGCAACTATTAAAGAAAATATGAATATTGAAGAAGCTAAAGCATTACAAGCTAAGTTTGAAGCTGCTGGTGCTAAAGTTGAACTTAAATAATCATACCCATCCACTTTATTAAAATTTTTATAGAATAAATAAAACATCATGGCAGTACAACAAAGAAGATCTTCAAAACACCGAAGAGATAAAAGACGTTCACATGATGCTTTAGCAGTTAACTTAATTAACGTATGTAAGCATTGTGGGAAATTCAAAAGAGCTCACAGAGCTTGCTCTTGCGGAATGTATAACGAATTAAGAATTACCAAAGCAAAATAATGAACGATAACTTATCACACAAATCTAAAGATTTAAACTTAACTTCAGTTAGTGAGGTATCTAAATACCAAAACAGTAAGATTAAAGCTGGTTTGGATTGGTTTAGTGCGACAGCGATAATCTTACTAACCGTAATTGGAGTTTGTTTAGGGATTTGTATGGCTTGTTTAGTTATTATTCACGCATCTTAATATAATAAGCAAAGAGTTATTAAAATAATAAAAGACCTATCTTAATTGATAGGTCTTTTATTTTGTTTTAACGACTTATAGGAGCAATTTAATTTTACAATATTTGATTGGGTTAATTAGATTAAGTGTTTTTGTCTTATGGAAAATAAAAAAATGGGTTAATGCCCATTTTATTTTTATTAAGAAATAAGGATCTTATTCAGAATCTTTATTCTCAAGTTCTTTCTTCATTAAAGTTTCGTATAAGTTTACTTCTTTGTTTGGTTTAATGAATTCTTTAAGTTTGGCAATCTCTTGCTTAGAGTATTCACTAGGTCTTGCGTAGTTAATAACAACGATTAAATCACCTTTTTCGCTGTAATTAGCACCATAAACGCGTGAATCTAGTTTTAGGTTGATTCCACCGTTAGCAATGGTGATAATATCACCGTTTTTAGTTCCAGCTTTTAAGTTGATTTCCTTGATCTCTTTTAAAGTCGGAATTAAGATTGTTCCACCAACGATAGCTACCAAAGGATCAACTAAAACATTAACCACTACGTGGTTATCACGTAATTCGAACACTCTAGAAGGTTCAATCTTAACTCTTAAGAAAAGATCTCCTACTAGATTCTTATAAATGTGTCCTTCACCACGAACGATTACAACATCTTGATAGAACACATTTGAATCGATTGAAACTTTTCTTTCAACGACTTCATCAACCATTCTGTTTGATTTACAAGTCTTACATTTGTTCTTGATCGTTTGACCTTCACCTTTACAAGAAGGACAAGTTTTTTTGGTTTGGAACATTCCAAGTAATGTTCTTCTTTGTTCAACAACATAACCTTCACCATTACAATCACTACAAGTGATTACATCACCATCAGCTGATCCTGATCCATTACAATCAGGACAAGTTACTTGTCTGGTGTATTTAACGTTTTTAATACACCCATTAGCTGCTTCTAAGAAGTTAATCTTAATATCGTGAACTAGATTAACATCAACTTCTTCGATGTATTCTTGGTTGTGAAAACCACCAGCTCCACCACCAAAGAATTGTGAGAAGACATCACCAAACCCACCTTCGAAATCAAACCCGCTAAATACTGAATTAAACACGTCATAAGGATTGAATCCACCTTGGTGGAATCCAGACGCGTTTAAACCTTCATGACCATAAGTGTCATAAAGTTTTCTCTTTTCTTCATCGCTTAGCACTTCGTAAGCTTCGTTTACTTCTTTAAACTTTTCTTCAGCATCTGATTCTTTGTTACGATCAGGGTGATATTTCATTGCCAGTTTTCTAAAGGCTTTTTTAATATCTTGCTGAGTAGCTGAGCGGGGTACTTCTAGTATTTCGTAGTAATCTCTTTTTGAAGACATATAGTATTTATTTAATTATTGGTCAATCAGGTTTGGTGTTAAAGCAATAATATTAATATTTTAGCACTCTAAGAGTTAAAGTGACAAAAAAGTTGAACAAATTGATTCCACTTATAATTAAGGAAATGAGTTATTAATTGGGATTCGTTAAAAAATTAACGAATCCACTTCAAGTTTATCTTTGTGTTTGAAGTACTTCAAATTAATTTTTTATTGAACCAATTAGATAAAACCTAATTATTGTACTTACTTATTATAAATTTACGGTATAATTTTTTTGCTAAGAATTAAGTTTAATTAAATATAAATTTAATTTTCATCGATAATTTAACAAATTAACTTTTAGATAATCTTAAAAATATGAAGAAAAAAATCCTTAGATCGTTTACTCTAGCTTCTTTTTTAGCTATTTCATTAACTTCTTGTACTAATGAAACTAAAAATCAGATGACTAGTAAAGAAGTTCCTAATAATGGTAATGTAAATTCAAATAATAACCAAGGTGATAATCCTGGTAATCCTTCGTCTACAGCTAATGGAACTCAAGGAGATTCTTCGCAAGGTAGTGCTGGGATGAGTGGTATAAATCCTTCAAGTGGGATGAATGGTTCTAATCCTTCAGGCGGTTCGACTGAAGAAACTACCAATTCAGAACTATCTTTAAAATCTAAAGCTGTTATAGCGTCTGATTTAGTAAGCGTTGATAACGGTGCTTATATTCTTAATTGAACAAAGTTTAATACAACTCTTAGTACAGAGCAACAAAAAGCGTCTAAATTAATGAATTTAGACGTAAACGATCGTGAAGGTATGATTTCGTTTGATTTACAAGTAGGTGAAAATCAAACGATTAAATTTAAGCAAAAAGTTGATTTTGATTTCTCTTTTTTAAGAAGCTTAACTTTTGGTTGAACTGATATTAAATCTTCAACAACTGATAATTCGTTAACTCTACTTCAAAATGTGACGAATGCGACACAACTATCAGCATATGCAGCCCCCGTATTAACAGAATCATTTAATGGTATGAATAACTATTATCCTTATCTAAATAGTTGATTCGATGTTAATCTGACATATCAAAGCTCTGAAAAGAAGCTAGAAGAAAATGAAGTTACTTTTGAATATCAATTAACTAATACAGGTAAATCACCGTTTTTCATGATTAAAAATGGTTCTCAAGAAAACCAACTATGAAGTAGTCAAAAAACTAGAGTGACTTTATCTTATTCTACAGATCTAGCTAATGCTGCTAAAGACGTAATGGTAAACAAATCAAGTGAATTACTTAATAAAGAAATAAGTTATTTCTACGATATGAGTACTCATATGGTTAATACCGAAAAATTAGAAGTAGATGCTAGAAATGAAGGGCTTGTTAAGTTTTCTGACAGTAAATATAATGAACAATTTGCTATTACCTTAATGCAAGGTTCAGCCTTTTTCAACACTGACACAAACGAACTTACATTTACGGTAGAAGTTAAACCAAAAGATAACGATCAAGTTCTTAGTACGGCAATCACTAGAACTTTCACAATCATGCTTGGTAAAGCAAGCCAACAACAATAATTTTTAAGGAGAACAATAAATAACTAATATCCATGAGTACAGGCTATAGCCACGTCGACAAACAAGAAAAAGCTAACAAACTGTTTGGTAAAACTGCAATCTCTAAAGCAATTTGGATTGTTTGTTTACCAGGTTTGTTAGCAGCCTTTTTTGCTGGTTTATACGGTTTTTTTGATCAATTATTGATTCAAAAACTAGTACCAGAAGTTTGAAAATTAAATGATGTTTATAATGGTTTACACTTTTCAAACATCAATGTTTATCAAAGAGTGTTTGATCAGATCTTTGCAAACGATTCAGTCGTAAGAGTTCCCAATATCTATTTCTTTGATAACGGTTTTTATCAAGCATCAGCTTCTTCACCTGTACCAATTAATTATTTTAATAGTGACTTTATTAAAGTTTTTGGTGAGCAAGTAAGAACTCAACCAATTATTACGTTAGATAAGAATGTACTTGCACAAGCTATTAATAACAATCAAATCTTAGATAATATCGTTTTATTATTTAAGAATGTTTATAATTCTCAGATTGGTGTTGCTGGAGATAATACATCACAACTATCTAATGTGTCGATTATCGCTAGACAAGCAGTTAACTCATTCCAAAACGTTCTTTTAATTGGTAACGCTGTTATCTTTTTAATCCCTATTGGTGCTGGTGTATATTACACCAAATCAATTAGTTACAAATATGAAAAAACTGGTCGAGATATCTGAGTAATGTCGTTTTGAACGACATTAATCTTATGTTTAATTGCTAGTGTTGTTTGTTATATCCTAATTGGTGCTGGAGTTCAACGTAACTTAATTGGAACAGCTAACTTAAGTCCTAGAGTAATTGGTTTATTAGAGAGTAACAACACCCAAGATATCGTTAATAGAATCAACAACGTTGATTTAGATTCACTTAAAGGTGTTAATTTTGCAAATTATCCTAAAGTGATCTTAACTTATGATGATGCAATGGCTGATATCTCAGCTCATTGAGCTGATCAGTATAGTTGAATCTATGCTAGTGGGTTCTTTATTATTGGGTGGTTTTCTTTATTATCATTCATGATTCGTTCTGAAGGACGAAACATCTTTGTAACAGTTGCTTCAATCATCTCTAATGTAACTAACGTTTCATTAGACTATGTTTTTATTAAATATGTCAATCTTGGATTGATTGGTGGTGCAACAGCTTCAGTTATTAGTTGAGTAGTTAATTTAGCTTTATATGTTGGGTTTGTGATCTACTTTAATAAGAAACAAGCAACATGATTAAGCTTTCATGATCTATTTAAAGTTAAGTTTAATATCAAGATCATTATTCCGATTATTATCTTAGGATTATCATCGTTTATTCGGATTGTTGGATTAACAGTAATGTTCTTAGTTTACAATTTATTGTTAATCAAAGTATCTGGACAAGATTTCCAAAACTACCACGCAGGGTCCGTCCCGTTATTGATCTTATTCTTCGTCGCCTTGTTTGGGATTTCAGATGGTGGTAGACCATTAGTTGGTTATAACTATACGAATCGCAATTACAAACGAGTACACTCAGCATTCTGGTGATCGTTGTTTGTTACGTTTACGTATGCAATCATTGCATACATCATTGTGTTCTTTATTGCTAAAACAGTTTTAGTTAACTTATTTAACTTTAAAGATCCAAGTACAACACCAATGGTACAACCAATTGATAATGCTGATTTAGCGACTATGTATGTAAGAATCACAATGTTAAGAACTGTGATGTTTTCAATCACTGTTTGTGGCATGATGTTGTTCCAAGGGACAAACGATGTGATTCGATCATACGTTTCATCAGCAATCGAAGGATCATTTATCTCTTATGTTGTTTTTGGTACGGTTTATGGATTATCAACGGTGTTACCAAAGACTAATGATCTAAACATTTGAGTTTATGTTTCAGGTTATGCGATCTCACCATTTATTACATCAATGGTGGTATTAACGATGTCAATCTTATTCTTAACAAGAAATCTAAATGTTAAGAATGAAGCGATCGAACGTAAGATGAATAAATTAGATTTAATGCAATATAACTTCTTTGTTAATGAAGCCAAGAAATATAATTTATTAACACCTCAAGAACAACATGAGTTGGCTGAACAAGAAAGATTAAATACAAATACGCAATAAGATTCGTTCGTTAGTAATTAAAAATGTAGCACTATTAAGTGCTACATTTTATTTATTAGATGAACGAATTATTTAGTTGGTTCTTGTTCTGATACTTTAACTGGTTCTTTTGATTCTTCTTTAGCAGATTTATCAGCTGGTTCTTTAGCTGCTTTTTTATCAGATTCTTTTGGAGATTCTTTTTTAGATTCTTTTCCAGAATCTTTACCAGATTGTTTAGCTTTTTTATCTTTAGCAGGTTTTTGTTCAGTTTGTTCAATTGGACCTAAATTAACAGCTGGATCAGTAAGATTAAGTTTTTGGAACAACTTCTTAGACTTATTAATTTTATGATTGAACAATTGCTCAAAATTATTGATGTTTTCTAATTTTGTTTGTTCAGGGGTGAAGCCCATTTGTTCATAAACTTCTTTTGATTTAGTTGTTAAGATTGGTTCAAGTAAAACAAAGACAGTTCTAATTGCAGCAACTCCTGCAAATAATACGTTAGCCAATTCTTGAGTCTTACCATTCTTATAAAGTTCTCAAGGTTTTCTTACTTCAATCACGCTTGAATATTCTTTTGAAATATTAAGGACCAATTTAATTGCTGAACGAATATCGTTTTCTTCAACTAGTTTTTCAAATTCAGCTGGTAATTTTTTGACTTCTTCTAAATACTTATCTTCTAATTCATTACCAGGTACATAAGGTAAGATGATTGACTCTTGTCTAGATTCAATCATCGGAATTAATCTATGAACTAGATTACCTAAATTATTAATTAGATCAGCACTTACAGTTTCTTGGATTAAGCGTTTACCAACTTTGCCATCTTCACTTAAACTTAATTCTTTAAGTAAGTAATAACGTAATTGATCAACGCCAAATAGTTCAGCTAACTCAATTGGATCAATGATGTTATCAAGTGATTTAGACATCTTATTACCATTTTCATCTAAGATCCAACCATGAGAGATCATTCTTGTTGGTTGTTTGATTCCTAGCATCTTTAAGAAGATTACTCAATAGATTCTATGAAATCTAGTAATCTCTTTGGCAATCAAATGAATTCTTTCACTATCATCGTTGTTTCAAAATTCTTGGTACAACTTATCGTCTTCTGTACCAAAACCCATTGATGTTAAATAAGAAAATAAAGCGTCTAATCAAACATAGATTCTATGACTCTTATTAAGTGGTGTTTCAATCCCCCAACTAATACTGGTTCTACTAATTGATAAATCTTTAAGACCAACATTAACAAAGTTGTTCAACATCTCTTTGTTTCTAGATGTTGGATAAACACTTGGAACATTATCAGTTAATGATTCTTTAATAAAATCCTCAAACTCTGATAATTTAATGAAATAAGAAGGTTCGTTGATTGCACTGATCTTATGACCAACATTACAGTAAAGTTGGTCATCTGGATCTAAGGATAGATCCATATTAGTTTTTTGAATTAGATCAGCTTTTTTTAACACACTTGAACTTGTGTAATTCTCTTCACAATCAACACAGTACAACCCTTGTCATTGATCTAAGTAAATATATTTCTTAAGATAAAACAAACCAAAGATCTTTTTAACTACTTCTTGGTGGGTTGGTTCAGTGGTTCTGACAAATCTTGTTAATTCAATATTTAAAAGATTGAATAAATCCTTAAATTTACTTGAGTATTGATCAACCATCTTTTGTGGAGTTAAATTTAAGGATTTAGCTTTGGTTTCGATCTTTTTACCAAACTCATCAGTGCCTGATAAGAAGAAAACATCATAACCTCTTTGTTTTTTAAATCTAGCTAGAAAATCTCCAAGAATTGTTGTGTAAGCATGCCCAATGTGGGGGTTACCTGAAGCATAATAAATTGGAGTTGAAATATAACACTTTTTGTTCTTTAACATCGTTTGATTATCCTTATTAATTTTATTGAAATAAAATTCGATTTATTTATTAGTTATTCAACATCATAACCAGTTTGTTTGAACTTGACATCCTTAGATAGTTTTCTGTTTCTTGCATTCTTGGATTTAAAGTATAGAGTGATTGGGACATAAGTTAGCCCAAATGCTTCTCGTATCTTATTTTCTAAATACCTGGCATATGAGAAGTGTAAATAATCAGGGTTGTTACAGAATAGTACGAATGTTGGAATCTGACCTTGGGCTTGGGTTGAATAGGTGATTGATAACCGGTTACCATTAAAGATCGGGGGTTGGTTGATCATCTGTGCTTTTTGGACAACATCATTTAATAATGATGTTGAGATCTTAATCTTAAGTTGAGATTGGATTAGTTTGATGGTTTGAAAGATCGTTTCGATTCTTAAGTTAGCCTTAGCACTAATAAAGATGATTGGCGATCAAGGTAAATATTTGAATTTGGAACGGATTTGTTTTTTGTACAGTTCCATCGTCTTATCATCTTTTTTAACCAGATCTCATTTGTTTACGACGATGATTGTGGGTAAGTTAGCTTCATAACACAATCCACCGATTACCTCATCTTGTTCAGATAGATCAACAGAACCGTCAAGCATGAGTAAAATCATTTTTGATCTTGAGATTGCTTGTTGAGTTCTTTGCACTGAGAATTTTTCAATTCTTGTGGCAATCTTACCTTTTCTTCTGATTCCAGCTGTATCAATTACTTTATAAAGTTCTTTGTTGTAACTAAAGGTAGCATCAATTGCATCACGAGTTGTTCCTGGAACATCTGAAACCAACACCCGTTCTTTTTTAAGTAGTTGGTTTAATAAACTTGATTTACCAACATTGGGTTTACCAATGATACAGAATGTTTCTACTAATTCAATATCTTTTTTGTTAGCAAACTGATCTTTCAGTCTGATGATCTCATCTAGTAGATCACCAATTCCGATTGCGTGTTCAGCTGAGATGATCATTGGTTTACCAAACCCTAAACTAAAATAGCTACTTAGATTTAATTCGTTCTTATTTTGATTTTCAATCTTATTAAGAACAAAAAGAATTTTTTTGTTCTTATGTTTCTTTAGTAGTTTTGCAGCATAATGATCATCGGCGTTGATACCTTCTTTATATGAACAGACAAATAAGATGATATCAGCTTCATCAATTGCGAATTGAACTTGTTGTTCAATTGCACGTTGAAAAACGTTACTGTCTGTACTTAATCCACCAGTATCAATGATTTGAAATCTTTTAGTTAATCATTCAACATCACCAAAAATACGATCACGGGTGATCCCTGGGGTATCATCAACGATCGCTATTCTGTTTTTAATCAAACGATTAAAAAGCGTTGATTTTCCTACGTTTGGTTTACCAACAATTGCAACCTTAAGCATGATTATCTCCTAGTTTTTGTTGGTATAAACCTACGATTTTATCAACTACTTGTTCAATTGATAATGAATCTGAATCAATTACGATTGCATCTTCTACGATCATAAGTGGTGCTAATTTACGATTAGTGTCATTATCATCTCGAAGCTTGATTTCATTAGTAAATTGTTCTATAGTAGGTTCGTTTAATTCCAAATTTAATTGTTTGATTCTTCTAATCGCTCTTTCACGAGCTGATGCTGTTAAAAACACCTTTAAAATCGCATTAGGTAAAACCACACTAGTAACATCTCTACCGTCCATTACTACTGGGTTTTTGGCTGCATAATCTTGTTGTAAATTTAAGGCTAATTGTCTAATCTTAGCATCTTGAGCTATATCACTTGCACCTTTTGAGATTACTGGTTCATTAAGTAAATCCGAGATATTTTGCTTATTAATCACAACCTGATCGCCATTAAAAAGGTGTTCGTAATTCTTAAAATTGCTAACCAATTGATCAATTGATCAATCGTTTTGCTTAATCAAATAATAAAAAGTTCGGTACATCTTACCAGTAGATAAATAATCAAAACCAAGACGTTCAGCTACTAGTTTTGCTACGGTTGATTTACCACTACCAGCTGGTCCATCAATTGCGATCTGTTGATTATTAATTTCTTTGGTCATGATTATGCAATTTTATATATCCCTATGATGATAAATAAAAAAATTATACTGATCGAGATCAAACTGATTAAAGAGATTAACAAAATCTTAAACTGTTTAGCTTTATTACGGTTGACACTAACCTTGATTTTTTCAACTGGTTTGAAAAAATCGGGATCATTAATCTTTTCTTTGGCTAATTCAATGATCTTTTTAAGTTTATCTAGATCATTGTGAGAGTTATTAACAAAGTTACTAGATAATGTTTTGATATTTTCGAAATTTTCTTCAATCCTATTTATATCAGCTAAGCCAGGATCGTTAAGAATCCAGCTTTTCTTTTCATTATTCGTAGTTAGATCATTAGAATAATCATTTAAGAACCTAGCTTGATCAATGATGTTAATCAGATCATTTGAATCAAATGAACTAACTAAATCTTTTAGTTCATTGATGTGTTTTAAATTCGTATCTGAATAATTTACTTTTAAATCAAAAAGTTTGGGTTTATTAGGTTGATAATCGATTAAAATGTTCGAACTAATCTTATCTAGTTCGTGTTTATATTTAGTAATCGATTCATCTTCTTTATTAAAAATCTTATTTAATTGAGCTTGTTTCTTTTTAGTTTGTCGAACTATCTTATTTTGGGATAATCTGCTCATAATAAAAAAGTGTGTATTTTGCTACACGATGCCATTATTTTAAAATAAAATAATTACGAGAATATTAAATATAAAAGAAAGGATTAAACGTTGAAATTACTTGTATTAACTATTAAAGAATTTCAAGACATTGAATTAGTAAGTTTTGCTTCAATCTTAGTAGCTAGTGAAAAGTTTAGTAAGATTGACTATTACTCACCAGAAGGTAAGGATGAAGTTGTGGGACAATTTAATGTGGCTCACATTAAAACAATCAAATCATTTAATGTAAATGATTATGATGTAATCTATGTTCCTGGGGGAATGGGTGCAATTCATTTAAGAACTAATCAAAAAGGTCTTGAAGCTGTTGGTGAATTCGTTAAAGCTAACAAGTGAGTGATTGCAATCTGTGACTCACCAAACGCTTTAAGTGAAAACAAAGTACTAAACCCAGAAGATAAGTACATTTCTTGAAGTGATGGAACTAAGAATCATGAAAACCGTATCAAGGATTTCAGCGTTCAAATGAATCGTTCTAATAAATTAATTACTGGAAGATGTTCATTAACTACTTTAGAATTAGCATTCTACACACTAGAAGTACTGTTCTCTAAAGAGTTTAGTGAAGAGTTAAGAGCAAAACTTACAGGTGTTGCTTAATAATTAAATTAATTATTTAGAATTTTTTGGTATAATTTATAAGGTACTTGGTGCCTTAGTCAAGTGGTAAGGCTTGGAGCTGCAACCTCCACATCGTCAGTTCGATTCTGACAGGCACCTCCATGTGTGTCCGGGGTGGGAATTAACCTTTTGGTTCGACTCCAAAAACATACACCAACCTAATAAATTATATCGATCGCGGGAAGTAGCTTAGCTTGGTAGAGCACTTGGTTTGGGACCAAGGGGTCGCAGGTTCAAATCCTGTCTTCCCGACCAGTTATGGCTGGATACCTCAGTTGGTTAGAGGGCTCGGTTCATACCCGAGTTGTCGTGAGTTCGAGTCTCACTCCAGCCACCATGTTGGATCTATAGCTCAATGGTTAGAGCCCCCGACTCATAATCGGTTGGTTACAGGTTCGAGTCCTGTTAGATCCACCAGTAATATTTAGAATTTTTTAGTATAGTACTTATGTTTAAGATTATAAATAGCAAGTATTATTGCTAAATAAGTACTATATATAAGGATGCTTACCCAAGTGGCTGAAGGGTTCGGTCTTGAAAACCGAGAGTGGCTTAACGGTCAGCGGGGGTTCGAATCCCTCAGCATCCGCCATTAATAATTTAATAAACTAACAAATTTACACATTATAATCGTATATAATATAATGTGTAACACATCGCGGGATAGAGCAGCCCGGTAGCTCGTCAGGCTCATAATCTGAAGGTCGTTGGTTCAAATCCAGCTCCCGCAACCATGGTTCCTTGGTGTAGTGATAACATACCTCCCTGTCACGGAGGGGTTGCGGGTTTGATTCCCGTAGGAACCGCCATGGTCTTGTAGCTCAGTCGGTAGAGCAATGGTCTGAAGAACCATGTGTCGGCAGTTCGATTCTGCCCGAGACCACCATTATTATTTTCATTTTCAATTAGGTTGTTAAGAGTTTTAACAACCCTCACTTCTACAAATATAAAATTACGCAAGTTTGTGCGTAATTTTTATATGATGTTACAATTATATTCGATGTCGGCATAGCTCAACTGGATAGAGCATCAGTTTGCGGAACTGAAGGTTACAGGTTCAAGTCCTGTTGTCGACGCCATTAGTTTCTTTATAGTCTTATAACCCTTACGATGTTTCGTAAGGGTTTTTTTATTGTTTGTGGATGGGAATAAGGTGGTGTTTGTTTTTGTTAGTTATGCAAAATGTTAGTTCTATTTAGAGTTATATTGAGGAGATTTCATGCTACATGAAAGAATTAAAAAACGATAATTAATACTATCCAAATAAAAAAATATAGAAGACGATTTATTCTTTAGAAACTAACCCCTATCCTAATACAATAAAAAAAACATGAGATTGTTTATCCAATGTCATGTTTTTTTATTTATGTCAAATTGAACTTAAGATACTTTTATAAATATATAGTTATTAGTTTCTAGTATAGATACCAGCTAAGAATGTTGAAAAACTATCATCAATAGTTAAATCATGATTACTTGGTTTGCTGTTGTCAATAGTAGCTGATTTTAAGCTTAAAGATTGTCTAACACTACTTGCAGTAGTAGGTGTTGCTGCTGGAGTCATAGCACTACTAGAAGCACCAGAACCCATATAGAAGTGAGGAGTTATCTTACCAGTACCATCATTGCTAAAAGCAATGTTCATTATTTTAGTTGTACCATTTGAACGATTTAATCAACTGCTAGTTTCAGTTGGGTATGTTTTAAGAATGAAATCAACGATAGCTCGATAATCAACAGCTGATTTATCATTTCTAGCAAAACCACTACCGCTTGTAGCTCTTGAGAATGGGTTTAATTGATCTGAAGGTGCTCTTTGGTTATCAAACAGGTCTCAATATAATAAGAAAAGAACTCCTGTAGGGTAATTAGGGTTAGTTCTGTCGTTTTGTCATCTTTGGATCGCTCTTGCATAAGGACCGCTTCATTCAACACCACTACTTAAATCACCACCATTGATAAAGTAGTTTTGTTCTGAATCGGTGTTTGTTAATACAGTAAGCACGTAATTTCCGTTATTAATTAAATTAGTGCCATAAATAGCAGTTTGAATTGGACTTAACAATTCATCCTTAATCGTAGGATATGATGTTTTATCAGTAACATCAGCAGCTGTAATAACCTTGAATAACCCTGGATTAGTAATAACTGTACAACTTGTTAAAGCAAAACTAATACCAAAGCCTAGTGAAGCTAGACCGGTTAGTTTTGAAACAATTTTGCTTTTTTTCATATATATTTATTTAGTACACAGTCTATATTATATAAAAAGATAATAATAATGTCTTTGGGATGATTTATTCAAAACGATTAATTTTAGTAGTAGGTCCTACAGGTACTAAAAAATCATATTTAGCAAACATGTTGGCCAAGAAATTGAATGTGCCAATAATTTCTGCTGATGCTTATCAGGTTTATAAAGAGTTGAATGCTGGAGTGAATAAACCATCAGAACAAACATTATCAGAGATCGATTACCATTTAGTATCGAATATCTCGATATTTGATGATTGATCGATTGCACACTTTAATAAGAAAGCTAAAGAAATTTTAGAACATTCCCCTGATTGAACAATCGTATGTGGTGGTAGTCACCTATATATTAATAGTTTGATTAACGATTATCAATTAGAAAAAGAAGAGCTAGATGTAGAGCTATTTAATACATTAGATAAGTTAGATAATCTAGAAGTATTTAATCAGTTAAGTGAGTACGATTTAGAAGAAGCAAATAAGATCGGAAAAAACAATCGAAAAAGATTATTACGGGCTTTATATTTATTCAAAAAATACGGTAAAAAGAATAAAAATGATACTAAAAAGTTTGATTACATAGTTGTTAAATGTATGTCAGATAAAGATAAACTTTTTCCTTATTTAAGTAATCGTTTAGATGATATGATTAACGACTTAAATTGAACGAAAGAAATTGAGTATTTAGATAAGATAATCTCTAATAAGAAACTAGATAAAGAACTAATTGCAATGAAGGCATTAGGTTATAAAGAAGTATATGACGCCTGAAAGAATAACCAACCTATAGATAAAGAAGCGATCAACAAGAAACTAAAAAAACTAGTAAAACATCAATTAACATGAACTAGAAATAAGTTTAACGAAGGTATGAAAGAATTCAGCTTTAATTTCTTTGAAGATGATGCTAATAAAACTTGTGAGGAAATAATTCAATACGTAAAAAACAACAATGACTAAACACTTATACATCCACCTTCCCCTTTGTCAAAAGATTTGTACATTTTGTGATTTTAAACGTGAACTAATAGATCGTCACAATCCTAAAAAAGTTGTGCAAGATTTAGTTGATGAGATCGAAAGAAAACAATTTAATGATGAACAATTTTTAAGCATCTATTTAGGAGGCGGAACGCCTAACGTTTTTGATGACGAATTATTAGATTATTTCTTATCAAAAATTAAAAAATACGCGGCAAAAACGTGCGAATTCACTATTGAATGTAATCCAGATTTAGTAACCAAATCACAAGCACAAATCTTAAAGAAAAATTTAGTGAATCGAGCATCGGTTGGAATTCAGATTGTTAACAATAAAATTTTGAAATACCTTAACAGAACTCATGACATAAATCATTGTTATGAAGCGATCCAAAATTTATATGATGCAGGCATCACTAACATTAATATCGACTTAATGTATGCATTGCCTCATATGACAAAAGACGACGTTCTAGAGAATGTTAAGTTCATTAAAAAAACCAAACCTAATCATATCTCTTTTTATGGTTTGGATCTAAAACCTGGAGCTTATTTAACTAAAACACCTTATGAGATTGATTTAGATCAAGAAGCGATGCAATTAAGGGTAATGAAAGCTGAACTAAATAAGATCAACTACAAGCGTTATGAAGTAGCTAATTGATGCCGATTAAAGAAGTATCAATCAGTCCACAATAAAGCATATTGATTAACTAAAGATTATGCAGCGATTGGCTGAGGTGCTCATGGATTTGAAAACAAAGTTGAATACTATTACGATGGCTCAATTCAACAATGAGAAATCAAGAAAAACCCATTAACTGATGATCAATTTTATCAACGTGTTTTAATCATGGGTTTAAGACTAAAAGACGGTATTGATATTACTAAGGAACCATACAAAACTGCTTATGAAAAATACCAAGACAAATTGAAGTTTGTAACGATCAAAAACAACCATTTAAGAGCAGATAACATCGATCTTTTAAACAACTCAATCATCGATATTTTGGAATAAATATTAGTAATAATACTAATAAAAAGAAAGCAAATTTTTGGTGCTTTATTTTCTATATAATCTTTATACTTACAAACTATGTAAGAATTGAAAAAGGTTATATGATATGTTATTTCTAAAAAAATTTCATGCCCAAGGGTTCAAATCTTATGCTGATAACATTAGTTTCACATTCGATGAACATGTAACAGGAATTGTTGGTCCTAATGGGTCTGGTAAATCAAACGTTGTTGATGCCTTGAAGTGAGTTCTTGGCGAACGTTCGATGAAGAACCTAAGAGGTAAAACCAGTGATGACGTTATCTTTTTTGGGTCACAAGCAAAACCAGCATCTAAGTTTGCTGAAGTAAGCTTAACGTTTGATAACTCTCAAGGTTACTTACACGATAAACGTAAAGAGATCACGGTTACCAGAAGAGTGTATCGTGGTAGCGGGGTATCTGAATACTTAATTAATAATGAACCATCATCACTTAAAGAGATTAATGATATCTTTCTAGATTCTGGTTTAACTAAAGGTTCGTTATGTATCATTTCACAAAACACCGTATCTAGTTTTATTGAAGCTAAACCAGAAGATCGAAGACAGATCTTTGAAGACGCTGCTGGGATTGGAAGATATGCCAAGAAAAAACAAGATGCAATTAGACAGATCGCAAGAACCAACGATAATTTAAAAGAAATAACAACAATCGTTAACGAATTAAATCGTGATCTTAAGAAGTTAAGTCAACAAGCTGAAAAAGCTAAGTTGTATGCTGAAACAAAAGAAAAACTTAAAGATCTTGAAATAACCCTATCAGTTAATGAATACTTAATCTCACAAAAAGAGATTCAAGCATTATCTGAACAGATTGCTGAAATCGACGAACGTTTATTAAAAAACGATCCTCAATTGCAGATCAATCAAGAAAAGTTAGAAGCATTTAAAAAACGCTATAACAGTGCTGATCAAAATGTTCAAAAAATTCAGGACGAATTACAAAAAATCTACGATGAAATCGTTCTATTAGAAAAACGTAATGTCTTTAATGATTTGCAACTAAAATCAGATTTAGATTCTAATGATAAGAATAAAAAGATTAATGCGTTAGAACAACTATTAAAATCATCTGAAGAACAATTAAAAAAATACTTTGATCTAATCACAACTTGAGAAGAAGAATTAAAAGAAAAAGACGTTGATAAAACTGATTTAGCTAATGAACTAGAAAACCTAAAAAAATCATTAGCATCTTATCAAGTTAAACGTTATGAAGCTAACTTGCAAGTTCAGTTTTATCAAAATCAAAAGATTAATCAGTTCGCACAAGATGCTGGTGTGCGTACGGTATTAAATAATAAAGATGCGATTGGTGGAGTTCATGGTGTTGTTCAAGACTTTATTCAAGTTGAACCTCAATTTGAAGTGGCGATCTCAACTGCTTTAAATAAAGCTGCTAAAAACATTATTGTTGATTCAAACCAAGACGCAATTAATGCTGTTAATTTCTTAAAAGCTAATAAAGCAGGAAGAGCAACCTTCTTACCACTAGCTAACTTAAAAGATCGTGATGTTAAAGCAGAACACTTAGAAGTATTAGAACAAGTTGAAGGTTATTTAGGGATTGCTGCAAACTTAGTTAACTATCACGATCAATACGATCCAGCTATCCGTGCTTTATTAGGTCAGATCATTATTGCTAGTGATCTTGAAGCTGCTACTAAAATCTCTAAATTCACATACCAACTTTATCGGGTAATCTCACTAGGTGGAGATATCGTTAATGCTGGTGGGGCAATCACTGGTGGTGCTGAATCAAAGCAAACTCACAGTTTATTTAATCTTGATGAAAAGATTGATACACTTAAAAACGAACTATTAGTTGCTGAAAAAAACATTAATGAACTTAATAAAAAACTAGAGTTCTTAAATGCAGATTATCTAAAAAAAGATAAAGAATACAACGAACAAAAGATCGCAGTTCAACGTTATCAAGATCTAATTGTGATCGAACAAAAGAAACTTGATGATTACAAGATCCAATACGAACAATTAACTGACAAAACCTTTGATGGTAAAGATGTTAAGTGAGATGATAAAAAGATCAAAGATAAACTGTTTGATCTAGAAACTAAAAAAGCTACTTTAGTACAAGATCTAAAGATCAATCAAGAAGCTAAAGATATGTATCAAAAACAAGTTAACCAACTTGAAAAAGATGTAACTGTTTTCTATAAAGAGATCGATGAAGATAAAAATGATAAACTAAAAAGAAGAGAACAACTAACTAAACACGAAAACATTATCTATTTAGCTAAATCTAAGATTAATGAAGCTTATAATATGGCGATTGAGTTTGCGATTGAAAACTACAATAAGCCATTGCCAATCTCTTTATCTCAAGCACGTAATGAAGTCGTTAAGCTTCAAAGCACCCTAAATAATTTAGGGGCAATTAATATGGAAGCAATCCAAGAGCTTGATATCAAAAAAGAACGATATGAAAAACTTTATGGTCAACAACAAGAATTAATTAATGCTCGTGAACGCATTAATGAAGCAATCGTTCGATTAGATGAAAAAGCAATCTATGAATTTGATCAATTAATTAATAACCTTAACCAAGAATTACCTAAAACATTCTATTACCTATTTGGTGGTGGTAATTGTGAGATTAGATATTCTAATCCTGAAGAAAAACTAACCAGTGGGATTGAAGTGTTTGCTTCACCTCCTGGGAAGAATATTGGTAACTTAAATTTACTATCAGGTGGTGAAAAAGCTTTAGTTGCACTATCAGTTTTATTTAGTATTCTTAAAGTATCTTCATTCCCACTGGTTGTTTTAGATGAAGCAGAGAGTGCACTAGATTTAGCTAACGTTGAACGTTTTGCTAATATCATTAAGAACTCTTCTAATCAAACCCAGTTCTTAATCATCACTCACCGTGAAGGAACAATGGTTAAATGTGATAAGTTGATTGGTGCAACGATGCAAACCAAAGGTGTTACTAAGATGTTATCAGTGTCGTTACACCAAGCTAAAGATATGGCTGAAGAAGTTGAGAGTGAATAATGAGCTTTATTAAAAGATTATTTAGTAAATTTAAGAAAAAGCCTGACACCGTTGAAGAGATCAAAAAGAAGAATCAAGAAAATTCTTTATTTGAATCAACCCAAGAAAAGTTTGATGATGGCTTAAAAAAGAGTTCAAACTCTTTTTCAGAGATCATCAACCAACTATCAACTAAATACGTAAATATTAACGAAGCATTTTATGAAGATCTGTTTGATGCATTTGTTCAATTAGATATTGGATATAATGCAACTAAAAAGATCGTTGATGCGATCGTTGAAGAGATCAAATACCAAAAAGTAGTTGATGCAACTCTAATCAAACAGATCATTATTGATAAACTGTTTGTTTATTACATTCAAGATAGTGAAGTAAATATTGATCTAAATTATCAAGATGATCGACAAAATGTCTTTTTAATTGTTGGGGTGAATGGAGTTGGTAAAACAACATCGATTGCTAAGTTAGCTAACTACTATAAAAAGCTTAATAAAAAAGTGTTGTTGATAGCAGCTGATACATTTAGAGCTGGAGCAATCCAACAACTAAATATCTGAGCAGAACGATTAGGTGTAGATATCTATAAAGATGAATCTAAGAAAGATCCTGCTGCAGTTATTTATGAAGGATTAAACTTTGCTAAACAACGTGAGTATGATTTAGTAATTTGTGACACTTCTGGAAGACTACAAAATAAAGTTAATCTAATGAATGAACTTAAAAAAATCAATAATGTGATTGAAAAGTTCATTGGTCGCAACGTTGATGAAACGTTGTTGGTACTAGATGCTACAACAGGTCAGTCTGGTCTAATCCAAGCTAAGGTCTTTCATGAAGTAAGTAAGATCACGGGAATCATCTTAAGTAAGATGGATTCATCTTCTAAAGGTGGAATCATTCTTGGAATCAAAGATCTATTTAATATCCCGGTTAAACTAATTGGCTTGGGTGAGCAATTAGACGATCTTGTCAGTTTTGATCTGCAAAAATACTTAATTTCATTAACAGCTAATCTAAATCTTGATTATGAAAAAACAAGCAATTAGTTTTGAAGAATGAAATCTGCTAAATGAACTGTTCTCTTACTATCACAAGTTGTTATCTGATAAGATCAAACTCTATTTAGAAGAGTTTTTAATTAACAACTTGTCATACAACGAGATTGCTACCAACTACCAGATCTCAAAATATGCTGCTTATGATCAGATCAAAAAAGGGATCGAACAATTAAAGAACTACGAACAGTTATTGTCACTAAATCAACTATCAAAACAAAGACTTAAGTTATATGATCAGATTCAAGATAGTGATCTAAAACAAGCATTACTAATTCTTGAACAAAAATAACTTATTTAAAAATATTAAAATTAATAGATTGAATAACAACATAAGGTAAATAAAGATATGTCATCAAAATTAAAATTAATTAAACCAATCGATTACGCTCATGAAGTAAAGATTACCCAATTCTTCATTGATCCAGCTATGATGGAACAACAACGTCAAAGAATTAAGGCTGCGTTACCTAAAGAAATGAACGACGAAACAATGATGCAATATGAATTGTTACAACTAAGTATTAAGGATAATGTGTTCTCAGCAATCATGAACTATTTGGCTGAACACTTTGAGTTTGAAATCGACCAAGAAGAAGTTAAAAAACTAGTTGAACAACTTAAATCTAGTGGACTTGGTGCTCAAAGAGAAGAGTTATTAGCTAATATGGCTGATAAGATTGTTAAGAAAGGTTTAATGTTTGATTACTTAGCAGAACAATGAAAAGTTAAAGTGTCTGATCAAGAAGTAAAAAACATGCTAGACATCTACTATGAGAAAACTAACCAATCAATCCATGATGTTTTAAATGATTCACAAAAATTTGAATCAGTACGTTCATCAATCTTTGAAGAAAAGATGGTATTAAAAACAATTAGTATGTTCTTAATCCGCTTTAATATGCAAAATCCTAATTATATGGATGATTCACAAGAAGAAAGCCAACCATCAGCTGAACAAAAGAGTGTTAATTAATGCTTAATACTGTTTTAATCGAAGGTTTAATAGATAGCTATAAGTGATCTAAGAATAAAACAGGTTTTTATGTAACAATTACACAAAAACGTAAATTTGGTAACCAAACCTATACTGATTATTATGTTATCTATGCTAATGATCAATTAGGTTTGGAACTAGAAAAATACGTACTTGAACACGAATATCTTGCCATCAAGGGTGTTTTGACAACTTATCAAGATAAGAAAACTAAAGTTTGAAAAACACAGATTCTAGCTGAGAAAATTTTAGTCAGAAAATAACAATATCAATATATGCTTAACTATTTTAATACTGCTTTACTAATGGTTCAAATGATCTTGAAAAAACAAGATCCTTTGATTAAGTTTGGTAATATGTCAGTTAATGATCAAGGGTTTTATCTTGATTACTTATCAGAGAGTTTAAATATTAACCCAGAAGACTTTAATAAGCTAATTAAGTCATTAGCTAAACTGTGTTCATCAGCTAAACCGATTGCTTTATCTAGTGTTGATCTTAAAAAAGCTAATGAACTATTAAGTGATCAACCTTATCTATTAGAACTAATTAATGAAGCTAATCAAGATACAGTTAACTTAGTAACTGTAGATAATCATCATTATTATCTACCATCAACTGAACTAGTTGATAATACTAAACTTGTTAAGGCGTTTAATTTCCAATCAGTAGGTGGAGCTTATTTTAAGGGTGATAAAGATAATGTTGTAATGGTAAGACTAAATGGTTTTGGGTTTGAAAACGACAAAGTGATGCAAGACTATTTGGAGATCATTGAAGAACAAAAGCAACGTGATCACCGTCGCATTAATAAGATCCTAGAATTATTTACCTTTAATCCGTTAGCGGGTGCTGGGATGCCGATCTGATTACCAAACGGTCAGATCGTGCGCCAGTTAATCGGGGATTATGTTCACAGCGTGCAAAAGAAATATGGTTTTATGGCAGTGAACACCCCGATTCTAGGTAATGTAGATCTTTATAAGAAATCTGGACATTACAATCACTATGCTAAAGATATGTTTCCCGAGATTGCTTTATTAGATGGGGACAAGATGATGTTAAGACCGATGACATGTCCACATCACTGTTTGGTATATCTAAATAAGCAACGCAATTATTATGATCTACCAATGCGTTTATCTGAAGACGCATTATTACACCGTTATGAAGCTAGTGGGGGATTAACGGGTCTTGAACGGGTAAGATCAATGATGTTATTGGATAATCACATTTTCTGTCGATTAGATCAGATTAAAGCTGAGATCTTAAATGCTTATCAAGTAATTAAAGAAGTGATTGGCACCTTTAATCTGAAGTTCCATCGCATTGATCTATCATTACATGATCCTAATGACAAGCAAGGATTTATTGATAATGAAGAGATGTGAGCTAGATCTGAGAACCAATTAGAAGATGCACTTAAAGATCTTGGTTTAGAATACACCAAGCAAGTTGGTGAAGCTGCTTTTTATGGTCCTAAGATTGACTTCCAAGTAAAAACAGCACTAAATAAGATTATTACGGTATCAACAATCCAATTGGATTTCTCATTACCTAGTGAAGAGAAGTTTGATATTAAATATAAAACTAAAGATAACACCTTTGAGCAAGGTGTGATTATCCACTTAGGGATTATTGGAACATACGAACGATTCGTAGCAACCCTATTAGAACAAACTAAGGGTGCACTTGATTTATGACTAGCTCCAAAACAAGCTGTGATCATTCCAGTTAATAACTCAGTTCATCTAGAAGGTTGTAACCAGTTACTTGATAAGCTGTTATCTCATGATCTAAGAGTAAGTGTTGATAGTCGTGATGAGCGACTAAATAAAAAGATCCGTGATCATCAAGTTAATAAGATTCCAGTGCAGATCATTGTCGGAGACAATGAATTAAAAAATCCAAACCTGATCACGTATCGATTATATGGAAAAGAAGATTCCAACCAACTAGAATTAACCAAGTTCATTGAGTTATTTAAAAAACCTTAATTAGTTATTCAATGGATCAAAACAAACTATTAATAATCGATGTTGACCAACATCTGGTGTATGATCAAGGTTATGATATTGATCAATTAACTAAAACCATCCAAGAATTAAAAGAACATTTTGAGATCTTAATTAGTTCATCTAGTTGGTTCGAAAACATTATCAATTTTAATAACCTAATTAAATTAGGACTAAATGACATTAGTTATTTAGCAGCTAACGGGGCTTGTTTAAGAAAAAAGAGTGATCAGAAATTCTATTATGAAGCATTCTTTAAAAAGAATGATTATGACTTAATAAATCATTTAGCTCTAATCAAACAATCGGGAATCTTAGTTAAGGGAGCAAGTGCTATTGATAGTTATGATAATGTATTAGCAACCTATATCTTAAACTACAACACGATCAAACAAGCAAGAATGCGTTGAAAAGATCAGATCGAATGAAACAACGATTATAAGAGTTTTGATCAAGAAATCCAAAAGATGTTAATTAACCAGATTTATCTGTTTAATATTAAAGAATGGATTAACTCCCCAGATTTTAACCAAACGATCTTAAAACACGACCGGTTTAGTTTTATCCAACTTAATCAAACTGATGGGCTATTTATTAATAAAGAGATTAATAAGTATTCAACAATTAAAAAGCACTTTCCCAATACCTTTTTAATCT
The DNA here is from genome assembly GCF_014068355.1 of Mycoplasma tullyi. Lineage (NCBI taxonomy): Bacteria > Bacillati > Mycoplasmatota > Mollicutes > Mycoplasmatales > Mycoplasmataceae > Mycoplasma > Mycoplasma tullyi. The sequence goes on from NZ_CP059674.1 coordinate 181,707, forward strand.
ACTTGTCCTTACATAACCAAATTGATCTAGCAACCAGTCAACAATTCAATTACTTAGTAGTGCCAAATAATGTTGATCAAAGTGTTTTACAAAGTGCACATTTTGTCTTTAAACCAAATGAACTAAATCTTTTAATAGACAACTTAAAATCGATAATTTAACAAGATTTTTATTATTTAATAATAAGTAAAACTCTTTAATCTCAATCCTTAAAAATAATTTAATATAAAGATATATTGAATTTAAAACTTGCGTTTAAATAAATGAGTGAGCAATGATAACCAATCCTAAAATATATAAAAAAATCCTTAGTAATCTAGCAAAGTTAAAAAAGAAAGCATTCACTAAATATGCTGCTTTTGATTTTAACTTTGCTTATGACAAGAGTGGTAAGGTCTATCTTGTTGGGATAGATAATGAAACCAATCAAACCTTTAATCTGATTAAACCAGTCTTTAAATTCTTAAATAAACCATTACCAGCTGAATTATATGGTTTAGATCAACAACCATTTTATTTTGTTAATAACCATCATTATATTGATGCACTAAACCGAGATACTGGTGAACAAGAACTATTAAGATATAACGCGATTGACCAATCATTAGTTAACGCTCAAACTAATGATGCTGTTGATCCGGCTTTTTATAGTGATTTAGAAGGTTATGATCTTGATTTAACTCAATATGGTGGTTCGTTATTAGATTTAGGTGATGAGATCATACCAGTTGAAGAACAACCAGTTGATGAAGAAGTGGTTGGTGAAGAACAACTAGGTGAAGAAGTTCCAGTTGAAGGACAAGAAGAGGTTGGTGGTGCAGCTGAACAAGCTCAAGGTGAACAACCAGTTGATCAAACTAACGTTGAACAAGTTGATCCAAATATGGAACAACAACAAGTTCAACAAGCTGATCCTAATGTAGATCAAGCGCAATATGACCAACAAGGGTATGATCAAGGATATGACCAACAGGGTTATGATCAACAACAATACGATCAACAAGGTTACGACCAACAAGCTTACGATCAACAACAAGCTTACGACCAACAAGGTTATACTGATCAAGCTACTGATTATGCTTATGATGATCAACAATACACTCAACAACAATCTGATTATGTTGATCAAAGTCAACAGTATTATGATGAAACTCAACAATATGACCAACAAGGTTATGATCAAGGATATGATCAACAACAATACGATAATACTCAACAAGTAGACCAACAGGGTTATGATCAACAGTATGATGATGCTCAACAATATGATCAAGGTTATGATCAACAATACACTGATCAAGCTTATGACCAACAAGGTTATGATCAAGTAGCTGATCAACAATACGATCAAGGATATGATCAACAACAATACGACGATCAACAACAATTTGATGATCAACAATTAGATCAACCAGTTCAAGAAGTTCAACCTACACAACAAGTAGAAGATGTTGTTGATACTGTTGCTAATGAACCTGTTGTAGAAGTTCAACCAGAAGAACAACCAGTTGAGGTTGCTAAACCTGAACCTACTAAACCAGCAGCTAAGCCAGCACCTGCAAAACCTGAACCTACTAAACCAGCACAAGCTAAACCAGGAGAAGCTAAGCAACCAAAACCTGGTAAGAAAACTGTTAAGTATGCAATTAAAAAACCAGATCCTAAACCAGAAGAAGTTAAGGATGAACCGGTTGTAGAAAATGCAGAAGTAATAACTCCAGTTGATCAAGTGGTTGATCAACCAGTTGAAGCTGCTAAAGTTGAAAAAGAAGAAGTTGTTGAAGCTACTAAGATTGAAAAAGAACAACCAGTTGAAGCTGTAGAAGCTCAAAAAGAAGAAGTTGTAGAAGTAGCTAAAGAAGAGAATGAAGAACCAGTAGAAGTTACTGAAACTCAAGAAGATCAACCTGCAGAAGTTGAAGCTAAGAAAGAAGAACCTACTGAAGCTGAAGCAGAAGAAGCTAACAAAGAAGAACCTTCTCCAGCAGTTGATGCTGATGATGAAATCAAATTAGCTGAACCACAACCTGTTAAGAAAAAAATCAACTTAGACGATCTACAACAAATTCCAGTTGAGATCAAATTACCTAAGTTTGATACTCCTAACTTAACTCAACCTACAGCTGCTTCTGAACAAAAAGTAGAACAAGTTGTTCAGTTTGAAGTGCAACCAGTTGATGTTGTGACACCTCAAGCACAAGAACCTGTACTTGATCAACCATTACCTGAGTTTAAGTTTGAAGAAGATCAAGAAGTTGTATTAGTTTCACCTGAATTAGATGATCGTTACGATCTAATTGAAGAAGAAGACGATGACTTCTTTGTAGATAAGTTCAAACTAGAAGACATCAAATTAAGTGATGTAGTAGTTAAACAAGAACCAATTAAAGCTGAACAACCTGTTCAACCAGCTCAACCTGCTCAAATTGTTCAACAACCAGTTCAACCAGTTCAACCAGCTCCACAACCTGCTCCACAGCAAGTAATAATTGAAGCTATCCCAGCTCCAGTTCAAGTTCAACCTCAAGTTGTTGCTCCACAACTAGAGATCTCTAAACTAGAAGAACTTGTTGAGATCAAAGAAGATACTTCACAATCATTACATAAATTAGAAACCCTGATTGATGAAAACAAAAAGATCATTGATCAATTCAAACAACTTAAAGAAGAAGCTAAAAAATCTAATAGTAATATCGACCTAGAAAAAGTTGGGAACCAATTAGTTGATTATTTAACTAATAAGTTAAATGAAAAAACACTAGATTCAAGTAAATCTCAACCAAGCTTAGCTGAACAAATTAAGTTAGAAGAAACTAACAAGAAGCTGGTTGAACAACTAGTTCATGAACAAGTAAAACAATTAGTTCATGAACAAATTAAAGATGTTGTTCCACAACAATCATTACAATCTAAGCGAGAAATAATTGAACAATTTATTGCTCACCAACCTAAAGAAGCTGCACCTAAACCATTCTTTGAAGAATCAGATGATCTATTAGCAACTTTATCTAATAAATCAAAACAACGATCTTCTGAAAATTTAGACTTCTTAGTTCAACAAGTAGTTGATGATGAAGAAGATGACTTACCACCACCTACTAGCTTTGAAAAACGTTCAAACCAAAACGTTCGTCAAAAACTAGATGAAATTAATCAAGTTGAAATTGAAGAAGCAGATGAACCTCAATTTGTTCGACCACAAAACTTAAGCCACCCTCAAGTTCCTAGCCATCAAGCTCAAGCACCAAGACAGCAAGTTCAACCTGAACAATTAAATCAACAACAGTTTGTTCAACAACAAACTGTAAACCAAGTAGAAACACCTACTCAACAAGTAGAAGCTACTACTCAAAGATTATTCTCTGAAGCTGATTTCCAAGTTCCTTCACAAAACTTAAACGAAGTTCAAACTCCGACTCAAAGATTGTTCTTAGAACCTGAAATCCAAGTTCAACCACAAGCTTTATATACAGCTGCTAGAGAACACGAGCAAGTTCCTCACAGACAATTACACCAGCAACAACCTACTACTAGAATTCAACCTGAACCACTACCAGGTCCTGCTAGAGTTGATTATCGTTCAACTAAGCAGATACAAGATCATTATCAAAACCAATACGATCAAAGAACTGAACAATATAACCAAAGAACAGTTGGTATTGGTTCACAAGATCCTTACTATGATCAAGGTTATGAACAACCTGGTTTATATCAAGATCAACAACAATATCCACAAGAGCAATATCTAGATCCAAGATTTGCTCAACAGCCTGATCCAAGATATCCACAACAAGTTGATCCAAGATTCCCTCAACCAGTTGATCCTAGATTCCCTGAACAAGCTCAATCTAGATTCTCACAACAAGGACTTGATCCAAGATTCCCACAAGAAATGGATCCAAGATTCCCTGAACAAGGATTCGAACCTGGATTTGAACAACCAATGGATCCAAGATTCCCACAACCTGTTGAGCCTAGATATCCTGAATCGCTAAATCCTAGATTTGAACAATCAATGGATCCAAGATTCCCGCAACAAGAACTTGAACCAAGATTTCCTCAACCAGCTGAACCTAGATATCATCAAGAAGCTTTCAGAGAGTTTGATCGTCAACTTTCAGCTAACCAAGAGTTTAACAACTACCCACCAAGCTTTGAACCTAGAAGGGATTATCAACCTTATCAACCAAGAAGATCTAGTTATGAAGTTCGTAAACCATTAGCTTACGAACTTAATAGACAACCTTCTACACCAAGATATCGACAGTTACCTAACCGCTATAATGAGTTTGAGCCTTCTAGAACACCAGCTTATCCAACTAATAGATCAACACTAAGACCTCAAAGTGACTTCTTAAGATTTAGAGAAGGTTATGGTTATGATTATGATCGACCATCAACTCAATACTACCGATCTAATTACGACACATATATTAGAGAAGTAAGAAGACCTACTAGATCACTAGGTATGATGGAAGCTGTTCCTTCACTAAGACCTAGACCACTACCTGCAAGAGCACTACCTCCAAGAGGACCAGCTAGAAGTGCTTATGGGGTTAGAAGGGTTTCTAGAATGCCTTCATTAGCTCCAAGGGGTTACAACCAACAACCAAGAGTTAGAAGAGTACCAGTATCAAGAGGCTACTGATAATGGATAAATCAAAAAATCACGCACTAGATTTTTTCATTAAGCATACTGATTATTCAGCTAATCAGGTGATTAGAATTGAACCGATTCATAATGGGTTCACTAATCAATCTTATTTAGTTGAAACTAATGATAAGAAAAAATATCAAGTCAGGTTTGCTTTAAATAATGAACTAGTTAGTCGAACTAATGAATATCAAGTAATCACCTTATTAAAAAATGACCTATTCATTTATTTTGATCAATCAACTGGTGATTGCATCAAAAAATGAATTGAAGGTCATGAAGTTGATTACTTTGATAAGACTAGGTTAGAAAATTTAGCTAAAGCAATTAAAAAAATTCATCAAACTGATCTAGGTAATAGTTCAATCTTACCGATTGACTATTACACTGGGATAGAAAATGCTAAATTAGCTACCAGACACAAAAAGCTTTATGTTTATCTAATTAATAAACATAAAGATCTAGAAAAACACTTAACCCATTCAGATCTGAATGCTCATAATATGTTGGTAGATGAACACAATCAGATCCACCTAATTGATTTTGAATGGTCAAGAATTAATAATGCTTATTTTGATCTAGCCAATATGGCTAGAGAATCATTAAACCTAGATCAAGCCTATTATTTAGTTGAGTGTTATGGCGGGCTTGATCTAGAGATCTTTAATGAGTTCTTAATTGTTAGTTGTATCTTTGCATTAATCTGAACTTATAATATGACTCCTACCGATAAGATCTTATCTTATCGTAAGAGTGTAGAAAAACGGTTAGATTATTATTTACAGTCTTTTGTAGTCAACTTATAAAGATTCAAATTTTAAAATCGTATAATATATATGATCTGTAAATATAAAAAAGTTCATAAAAAAATTATGTTTAGTAATAATAGATAACAAATATGTTTAGTTTTAAAAAGTTAAAGTCCAAACTTGTTGGAGTTAGCTTTGTGTTCTCGGGTGTTGCCGTACTTGGAACCACAATCGGTCTAAGTAGTGAACACAAATACGAACATTCACCAACACTAGTCTTACATGATGGTGAATCTAACTCCGTTGGTCCTAGAAAAATTACATCCGAACCTTGGTTTTATCCAGTTGTAGGTGCAGGTGCAGGGTTGATTGTGGTTTCATTACTCTTAGGTTTAGGAATCGGGATTCCGATAGCTAAGAAAAAAGAAAGAATGATGATCCAAGAACGTGAAGAGCACCAAAGGATGGTTGAGTCGCTTGGAATGATTCAAGAAGAAAACAAAACTGAAGCAGTTGAAACTACTGCTGCATTACCAAGTGAAGAAGCTAATGTTAGTGAACCTACTCAAACATCAAGTGTAGAAGCAGTCACTCCTCAACTAGGTGTTGGTCAACCTGGATTTAATCAACCACAGATGGCTCCTCAATTTGGTGCAAACCCTCAACAAAGAATGAATCCGCAAGGATTTGGTGCTCCAATGGGACCTAACCCAATGGGTCAAATGCCTCCACGACCAGGGTTTCCTAACCAAATGGGTCAAATGCCCCCAAGACCAGGGTTTCCAAACCAAATGCCTAACCAAATGGGCGGTATGCCCCCAAGACCAGGCTTCCCGCCTAACCAAATGGGACAAATGCCCCCAAGACCAGGTTTCAGACCACAACCTGGTGCGCCTAATCAAATGGGCAATCAACCAGGACCTGGTTTTCAAGGTCCACCCAATGGTCCTAGAATGAACTTCCCTAACCAGGGAATGAATCAAGGAATGCCAGGACCAAGACCTGGTTTTCCACCACAAAATGGACCTAGATAAAACAATAAAAAACCAAATATTAATCTTATCAACTAAAATAATAAAGATATTTAGACCAAAATATTATTATTAAATCCTTATAAACTTTTTATAATTTATATAATGATTACCAAAGCTTTAGATAACCTAAATATTTGTTAACATAGTAAAGAATTGAAATCGTGAAAAAACTTATTTTTAAATTATCAGTCGGAATAACTCCTCTTGCCTTAATTGGTTTAGGTAGTTTTGGATTAGCACTTCATGGTGCTAAGCCAAATAATTTTAAACCAGTTAACCAAGCAGATGAAATGGCTAATGGCCAATCTAAACTTTTAGAAAAAGCTAGAAGATGAAGAAACTCTAACTTTACCTCACTTTCAGTTGATGGTTCTAATGCTGGAGCATTAGTTTTAACTGGAACTAAATCAATTAGCAGAATTGATTTATATGGTAACGTACTTTGAACGTTTGATCCTAGTAATAGTGATCTAACTAACAAAGTAGGGTTTTATGATTCTAACAACCGTTTAACACCTTTCTCAGGTAGTACAGACTTTAATGTTAGTGATCTAAGCTCTAAAACAGTGGTAGAAGCTACCCAAGATCAAGAAGATCCTAATGTGTTCTACTTATTATTAATTCCAGATGCTGCAGTTGCTCAAGAACAAAAGACTAAAGATCAAGTATTTGAAAATTATTATATGGCGGACCCTACACCTGTTGCACCTGTAGCTGGCGGTGAAACTGGAGCTCAAGGTGGTGAAGCTGGAGGAGCAGGAGCTCCTGCAGCAGCTGCTGGAGCGGCTGCTGTACCTGGAGTTGGTGGACCTGCTGCAAGATCAGCGAGTTCAGTTACTAGACTTGTAGAAGATGGTGATACAGGAATGGCTGGAATGACACCTGGTTCTGCTACACAAAACATGGTTATAGGTTATGAAGATCCTACTAACATGATCCCTAAACCTAAAATGTTATTAGATAGTTCTGAAGATTATCAAACTATTAATGCTAACAAATCTTACAGCAGCATTAACGCTCAAAAGAATTTACAAGGTGTTATTGTAAAAGTTAACGAAAATTTATTTAATGCTGAAAATCCTTACGCAATTGAAAACATGGCTTTCATTACGCCTAAGGATATGGTTGATAATTACCCATCAACTTGAAAACAAGGTTCTAGTAACGGTAAGATGTCTAACGTTACTAAATTCTATCAACATGATAATCCTATGGCTCAAGATAATCTATCTTTCAGAGCTAAATACTTCCCTGCACGATTACAAACTCAAATTAATACACCTTTAGTTGATAGTTCATTCTCACCATATGAACACCCTGAATGATATGAAGGTGATCAATTCGTAATGCCTTGGATGCAATACATTACTAACTTAGGTGGTCTATATGCTAAAGATGGTATGGTATACCTATTTGGTGGTAATGGTACTTGAGTTAATAATGAAAGTGCATTAAGTATTGGGGTATTTAGAACTAGATTTGAATCTAGAACTGCTGATGCTCCTGGTAAAGTTAAAACTGTAGGTTATCCTTATGGTGTACTATTATCAGCAATTTCATCTGATGCTGCTAGAAACCAATCTCCAAGTCTTGCAGGTTTAGGGCAAGACCCTGGTTATCACTTTGTACCTAGATTAGCTGTTGGTGGGGTAAGTTCACCTAAAGGTGCTAATGGTAATATCTTCTTAGGTTCAGCAATTACTTGAGGAACTAATGGTGGTAATATCTTAGATACTAAATGAGACAGTCCAACTGTGATGAGAAATGCGCCGACTACTTTCGTTACTGTAAATAATATGGGAACAGTAGTTTCAACCGGTACAACAACTGGAAATCAAGCAAATACAAATGGTATGCCAATGCCCACTGGTGACGGAAATGAAGCTGTTCCGGCTAGATGATCAAACTCATACGATTACAACTCAACTAGATTTGCTGCACTAATCAGCAAACCTGCTGGTGGTAACACTAAACAAGTTGAATCATTATTTACGACTGCACTTAAATTAGATACATTAAATTCTTTACCTGATCAATTTACTCAACAAAATAACGTATTCTTTAGTTATGCAATGTTAGATGGTCGTCAATGAAGTCTTGGTACTCACAAAGACAGTTCTTGATTAACAACTAATATGCTTAATAACTTCACTGCTAATACTCAAGCACAATTAGGTACTACTAGTGAAAACGCTAATCCAAGAAACGTACTAAACGCTTTAACAACTGCTAAAGGGTTTGATCGAAGAGATATTGGTAATGTAGTTTATACATTCTCTAATAACACTAATAATTACACTTATTACTATCAAGTTGGTAGCACGATTACAACTTGACCAGAAGTTGGTGTAAATTATAAGACTAGTGCTAATATTAATTTCTATGGTTTAACTAGAACTGATTTTGGTAGTGTGACTCAAGTTCCAAGTCAAGACAACAACCAATCTGCTTCTAAACTAAACGGTGCTTACTTATCATCTACAGGTGATTCAGCTGGTTGATACAACGGTTCAATCTATGTTAAACAAGCTAACTTCACACCAAGTAGTCAAGGTTATACTTGACAAGACTTCAAAGGTTTAACAACTACAGCTAGTAATGCAGTTATTTCTAACTGATCTAAAGCTGGATATAGTATTAGACCAGATGATGATACAGTATTTAGTGTTTCTAAGATTCCTTTTGATAAACAAATTGATGCTGCGATTAATGTAAGATCACTTGATAGTTACTACGTACAATTACAAGGTGATACTTCAGTAAACTCTGTAGCAAGACTTAGTCCTGAATCAACTGCTTTAGCACTAAACAATACTAGAATTACTAACCCATTAACTAACCGTGATGATGTAATTGGACAAGGTGCTTTTGTAAGTAGAAATGATATTCCATCATCATTCTTTGAAAACAAGATTAATGATCTTGTTACTGAACAAGATGGTGTTGAAGTATTAGATCCTAAGTTTATTAACTCTATTTATAGATACACCCCTCCTCAAAACAATCCTGATATTAAATTAAGATTATTAGTAATTGATCGTTCAAGAGCTACTAATGACTTCATTAAGTTATTACCTCAAGTAAAAGTTGATGGTCAATTCGTGGCTGTTCCACAAGCTAACAGTGTGTTTGTATCAGACCAAGAATTTACTGGATTTAATGCATTACCTGGTTATGTCTTACCAGTAGCGATCTCAATTCCGATCATTATTATTGCATTAGCATTAGCTTTAGGTTTAGGGGTTGGTATTCCGATGTCGCAAAACCGTAAGATGTTAAAACAAGGATTTGCGATTTCAAACAAAAAAGTTGATATCCTTACAACTGCAGTTGGTAGTGTGTTTAAACAAATTATTAATAGAACTTCTGTTACCAACATTAAGAAAACTCCACAAATGCTTCAAGCTAATAAGAAAGCTGGACCAGCTAAACCAGCTAGTGCTTCTTCACCTGCTGCCAAAAAACCGGCTTCACCAGCTAAACCATCTGCACCAGGATCAAAACCAGCAGCACCAGCTAAACCAAAAGCTCCAGCAGCTCCAACTAAGAAAGTTGAATAATTGAAGGTAATATATTAAAAGTTATGAATATTTCTAAAAAACTTAAAAGTTATACATTAATAGGTGGATTAGCTGTATTAGGAACGCTTGGTTCTGCTAGCTTTGGTTTCAAACAAGCAGAAAAGTCTTATGATAACCCTCAATTAGTTAATCAAGCTAAAGAATTAGATGCAGGCTCAATTCGACTTAATGGTCTTGGACAAAACGGTTCTTTATTCAACACCGTTTTAAGAGATGTTGATGATAACTTCATTACATCTGTAGATGGAACGATCGTTAAATTAGATAGTTTTACTAAACCATTATATGGTTTAGATCTAAGTGATGATTTTGCGGGTTATAAAGTTAAGCAAATTGTTGCAGATTATACAACTAGTAGAAACCGCTTTGATCAAAGACAAACAAGAGCTTATTATGCTTTGTTAGTTAATGATGATGCAAATGTTCATTTAAAGAGAATTAATCAAAATCCTAATCGAATTGGTACTTCTAATAATAATTCAAAATACGTAATTGGTGGAGTTGATAATCCTGCTCACGTAATTAGATTTACTGATGATGGAACTAAACTTAACTTTACTAAGCAAACTCAAGGTGAAATCGTTAATGATTTCATTTTAGATGCTCCGTTATTACCTAAAGATTTAGCTCCAGATTGATATAACTTATATATTCAAAGACAGATCTTACCCAACGACGTAAACACTGCAGTTGTTCCTTGACCTGTTGGAAGAGTGAGCGGTAATAGTGCAACTGATGGATCATTTGATTTTGGTAACGGTGTAATTGGAACAATGGATCCCATTGCTGCATCTAAAACTCCAACTAGTGATCAGTCGATGATGTTTGATTCATCTAAAGCTCCTAGTTCTATGAATAGATACGATTCTGAATTAAACGTTAAACACAGAATTAAAACATCATTTGAATTAGATGAAAAATTCGTTTATCCTGAATGAACTGGAACTGAAAAGAATGATAATCTAACAAGATTAGCAACAGCACCTACTAGTAGCAATAGAGATTTAAATAATTATTACAATCTTAATATCCCGGGAACTCCTAATGTAACTTTAAAAGAAGACTCAGTTAACGTATTTTCAAGATTATACTTAAACTCAGTTAACTCTTTATCATTCATTGGTGATAGTATTTATATCTTTGGTACTTCTGATTTACCATCATTATGATACTATGCATTCCCTACTAGATTGTCTGATTTAACTACTTTAAATCAAGTTAAAGCTAATGATGCTGAAGCTTCAGCTACAGACTCTGGAACAATAACTAATGGGAATATGGCTACTGCTGGTGCGACAGCTGCTGATGGTGCAGGTGCTGGAGCTGGAACTGTAACACAACCTGCAACTGGAGACGCTGCAGCTAACACAACAGTTGCTAACCCTATCTTAAGCACTTTCCGTAGTTTTGGAATTGATAGCAAACCAACTTCTGTTAACAAAATTGATGAAACCAATTGAGCAGATCCTAACGTTATTGAAGCTAGAATATATGCTGAATATAGATTAGGGATTTCAAATGAAATTTCTGAAGTAAATGCTGGTCGATTTATTGCTAACACAATTGGTGGTGTAGGATTTACATCAACGGGTTCAAGAGTAGTTTTAAGAGCTTCATTTAACGGTGGACAACCAACTGGAACTTTCCAACCTTTCTTATACGTATTTGGTTACTTAGGTTACCAACAAACTAGATTCGGTGATTTCTGATACGGACAATACAAATTATTAAACAACAGCCCTTACGACGTATTAGATGCTGCAAGAGCTGCTACTAACCCTGATCTTTCTAGAAGAAACTCATTAACTTATCCAACTAACGGTGGATTTTTAACTGAGGCTGGTGCGAGAAACTTCTCTAACACTCCATATTTAAGACAAACAGGTGAAGGATCAGCAAATCGTGCGATCTTCCAATCTGCTTATGCTGACAGTACTTATCAATACATTCAATCTGTTTTAGGATTTGATGGGATTAGAAACAACCTAAACGTTGGTGTTAAAGCAACCAGTTTCTTAAACTCTAATAGACCTGATGCAAACGGTCAAGAAATGGTTGTTGCATCAACTTATCTAAGATCACAAATCGGATTAGCTAGAACATCTGGTATGGCTGGTGCTCAACAATTTGGTACTACCCACCAAACTATCTCTGTATCACCTGGTGATCAGTTCTCATCTATTAAAAACATTAGAACAATCATTCCAGGTAATGGATTATGATACTTCATCTTTACTAATGATGCTAAGAAATCAAGTGTTTATACATTAAGATTACCTGATTCAAGCAACCCTAATGCTTCAAGTTCATTCAGTCCAACTAGTTTAATTGATGTTAATGAGATAGGTGTAATCTTACCATTATTAGATAACTCATTCTATGCTGTAGATAATTCTGGTAAAGTTGAACTATTCTCTGCTAATCCTGGTTCTCCTGGATCATTTACTGAAGTAAGTACATTTAACTCTAATTTATCTGATATTGCCTTCCAAGGTTCTGGTGCAAGATATACATCTGATTTCTGAGGAACTATTCAATTCAAATCTGATGAATTCTTAATTCAAAATGGATTTACTAGTCAGATTGCTAGAAACTTTGTAACTAACCAAAGTTTCTTAAACAGTTTAGTTGACTTTACTCCTGGTAATGCTGGTGCTGAATATCGTGTTGTAGTTGATCCTAATGGTAATTTAACAAACCAAAGTTTACCTCTTAAAGTTCAAATCAAATACTTAGATGGTAAGTTCTATGATGCTAGATTAAAGAACAATAATTTAGTAACCTTCTCTTATAATAACTTTGCTGCACTTCCTACTTGAGTTGTGCCTACAGCAATTGGTAGTACTTTAGGGATCCTTGCAATCATGATCATCTTAGGATTAGCAATCGGTATTCCACTAAGAGCTCAAAGAAAATTACAAGACAAAGGGTTCAAAACAACCTTCAAAAAAGTTGATACTCTGACTGCTGCGGTTGGTTCAGTTTACAAGAAGATTATTACTCAAACTGCTAACGTTAAGAAAAAACCTGCTGCTTTAGGTTCTGGTAAAGCGGGTGCTGCTAAACCTGGTGCAAAACCAGCAGCCAAACCATCAGCAGCTAAACCAAGCGCTGCTGCTAAACCAGCTGCTAAACCAGCTGCTAAACCAGCTGCTCCTGCTAAACCAAGTGCTCCTAAACCAGCTGCTCCAAAAAAATAAAAAATAAAACTTCTTAGTTTTTAAAAAAATAACCTCCCTGGAACTGATATAGCTTAACACCTATATCAAAAAAGGGTGGTTGTTTTATGTATAATAATTACATAGTCAATTTACTTATAAATATAAGTAAATAACCAATATAGTTATCATTTAAAAAAGATAATGCTAAAAGCTCATATCAAAAGATCGCTTATTCTTTTTATTATCTTGCTAATGAGTGTGATTAGTTTGGTTTTTGTTGGTCTTTTTAATATTAAAAGACCAACAACAAACCAAGTAAAATTGATTAATCAATCAACTAATCTAATTACCAATCAACCTAGTGATCAAGTAATAAGAAGATTTTCATTAGATACGATTAGATGAAATGCTAATGCTAATTTTTCATCATCTCATACAAGAGATGGGGGATTGTTAGTAATTGCAGCTGATGGGCAATTAGAAAAGATTGATAGCTTTGGTTATTTAAAATGAAGACTTAATCTAAGAAATATTAATGCACTAGCTAGTGTTGATGATAATAACAATCTAGTTTATAGTGATAATCGAATTGTATTAAAACCACTAGACCCTGCTTTTTTAAATAGTATTTCTAAAAAAGTGGTAGCTGAAGCGATTCAGTCTAAAGAAGATCCAACGATTTATTATGTATTAGCTGTAAGTGATCAGATCTTAAATAATGATGTTAAAGATCAATTATTTAGTTTTCAGCAATTAGCTACTGATCTATCTTCTCAAGGTGTAGTACTAAAACTAAAAGAAGATCCAACTCAGATCAATGATCCGGTTGGGATCATTGATTATGCAACGATCTCACCAACTGATTTAACTAAAAACTACCCTACTAGTTGAAAAACTAATACGTTATCCTTATATGGTAGTAGTGGTAGTTTTACTAAAGCTGATCATCCTTCTTGGTTTAGTAATGATTCTAATTTTATCTCATTACCATGGTTACAATATATTACTAATTTAGCTAATCTTTATGAATATAAAGATAATCTCTTTATCTTTGGTGGGAATGGTAATTGGATTAATAACGATCAAGCTGATCGTAAGCAAGCAGCTAAATATTTATCTATAGGTGTATTTAGGATTAAGTTTCATAAAAATTTAGCTACTCGACCAACTGTAACAGGTTATCCTTATGCTTATTTATTAAGTTCATTAACGTCTAATGATCCTGATACTAGAAAATTACTATTAGGACAAAATAGTAATTATACGTTAGTACCAAGGATTGCAGTTGGAGGGGTAAAACAAGGATTAGGTCCAAATAAGAATAGTGTATTCTTATTTGGGAGTATTACTACAGGTTTAAGTAATACTGATGATGTAAACCAAGTGGTATTAAATTCACCTAATTATTCCACTGAGCAATTGGCTAGACTTAACACTTTAACCTCAACCCCACTTAGTGCTAATAATGCGTTAAAAAACTCGGTTGGTCCAAGAGCACTAATTGGGTTATTCTTTAATTTAGATGATCTAATTAATTTGCCTGATCAGATTGATCAGTCAAATATCAGTAGTACGTATTATCTAAATCAAAACTCTTATCCGTTTAGATTAATAGCACCTTGAACAACAAGTGTTGCTCAACCTAATATTGATGCTTTAAATGTTGCTAGTAATAATAAATCAATAACTGGAACATTATTTAATTTAACAATCCGTCATGGGTTTAGAGAAAACGATCTTGGTGGTTTAATTCAGCTTGATGATAATAGTTATGGGGTTGCAATCGGTCCATATATCTTAAGACTTTATTTACCTTCATTAAATCGGACGATCGCCACTAAACCTAACTGGTTATATCGATTATCTAGTACTGATTTTATTACCTTTGATATTAACAGCCCCCTAAACTTTGATCCGATCTTTAGTTTTAAAGATTTTAGGGGCATTGGGGTTGTTCATAGTAATAAATCTTATTTATTTAGTTTATTTGCTCCTAATTCATTAATTACCACCACACCAAAGTTGTATTATTCAACTTTTAGTGATCAAATGAATAGTAATCCCAACTTTGATGTGATGATGATTAATAAAACTAATGGGATCTTGCAGTTTATTAACCGCGATGGGTTAGCGCTACAAAACACTGACTTCTCATTTAATCTTTATTCAGTCAATAATGATGATCTACAAGATAACGGGATTGTTAATCCCGTTACGCAACGCGTTAAATTTTTAGGGAGTGGTAGTTTTAATCAAGCTAAGAAGCTTGATTTAATCAGTACTAGTTTAAATGATCTATTTGAATTAGATAATAATGAAACGATCCTAAAACCAGATCGGATTAAACAGATCTATAATTATTTTCCACCTAGTAATGATCAAGATTATCAATTAAAATTAAAAGTAATTAATCTTAACTATGATCAAGGAACTTTTAAGTTAGTTCCTTATGTGTTTGATAAACTAACTAATGATTATCAGATCATCCCTGATCATAGTAATGGCTTAACAACTAATGATAGTTTTCTAAGTTTTAAGAAATCAATCGGAATTGATGAGATCTATTTATATGTTGGTATTGGAGTACCAATCGTAATCTTATTAGTTAGTCTTGGATTAATGACACTAGTTGGAATGGCGCTAGTAAGAGAACGTAAACGATTGATTAGATCGTTTAGAACCAATAATCTTAAAGTTGATGGTTTAGTTTTATCAATTGGTTCGGTGTTTAAATCGTTGATCCATTCTTCAAAACGATTTAAACGGTTGTTGGCTAGTGATAAAAATGAAACAGCACAAAAACAACTTGATCAAAAAGTTACTCATTCTACATCACCAATTAATAACCAGCAAACGCCAAATAATCCCAACCAACCATTTAACCCAAATCAAAACAACCAAGGACGGGTTAATTTCTCAAACCTAAGAGATTACAAAGCTAAAACCAAAATGATCAGTGAAGATGAATACTAGATAGAAATGATTAAAAAACAAATAGGACAAGACAAGATAAAATACATTACTAAGATTGTTATCAGTCTTATCTTATTGTTGTTCACAATTTTAGGTATAAGTTCGACTTTTGATCATTCTAATAAGTCAAACAATCATAATATTTCATTAGTTAATCAAGCTCAATTAGTAGCTGATAACAATCAATCATATCAACAAATCAAAACTCAAAATAATCATTATGTTACTAACAGTAATAATGATTATTTTGTCTTAACTAAAACTGGTGTAGTTAAACTAGATGTGTTTGGTAATGTTTATTATAACTACAGTTTTGCCAACAACTTCATAAACTATGAAGCTGTTGATTTTGTGGCGGATTCACTAAAAGATGATTATTATTATCTATTGATCAAAAACCCAGTTGTAAGTGTTAATGGGAATGATCTAAACACATTAAGTGTGAGTTCTCCTGCATATGTATTACAACTAAAAGATGAGAACAACACACTTAATGTGATTAAGACTTTTCAATTAGGTGCGTTTAGATTTTCTAGAGATATAGCAACCCTATACAGTCGCATTGGATTTGAACTAACTCCTACTAGCACAAACTTAGCCGGACTATTAGATAAACCAATTAATAACACCTTGATGAATAATATCTCAGCATTTTATGATCATGCGATTAGTAAACTGGTGTTTATTAATAATCGTATAGGGGTGTTTGGTAGTAGTAATGAGTTATCATTATGGTTTTATTTATTTAATGTAAATCAAACCAATGATTTTACTAATAACACCGATGTTAATCTAATCACCATCTTCCCCCAATTATATGGAATGACCAATCTGAATTGGTCATTAAATAATAGTATTAATAATGCTAATCAAGCTACTAATGCGCAGTTTGTTATTAACAACATTAGACTATACACCCCAGCTTATTATGTAATTGGAGCTAATGTTGTAAGACAAAATCTGGGGAATCAAAACGGGTTATTGAATTCCCAACAAACTGCGATCTATTCTTTACATCTAGGATTAGTCCCAGCACCATTAAGTGCAATCAGAAACAATAACCAGTTTGGTTATAAGATTAGTTCAACCTACTTTAATGCAGATAACCGTAATTATTCCAATCTGTTTGTAAGTGGAGTGATCAGTCAAACTAAAGTTGCCCAGATCACTAATAACGTTAATATCTTAAATGAGTTCTTTAGTTCTTCTTATACGCTAAGATTAAATACATCAAATCTTAGTAATAATTCTCAAACTGCTTATTCTTATTCTGTTCAAGAAGATGATGTTGATCAAAATAATAGTTATCCCAACCTTGTTGGTATCTTATTAATTAAGAATGAAATCATAGGGTTTTTATACTCAGCTGATAGTTATAATCTGATTGCTCAGATTAACTATCAGCTGATTAGTGATGATGTCAGTATGGCTAACTTTGATCTATTAACTAATATCTCACTAAAAGATAATGATTGATATTTAACCTTTTTTGATCCAAGACAATCAACTAGTTGGACTAATATTATTAGTCCAACGATAAGTCAGACTAGTAATGGCACGCTAGCCATTAATTACACTAAGATCTATCAAGCAGATCAACCTGGAACAATTTTCTTAACTTTAGTTCTAGGTAATAGTGCATTCTATACTTTAAGTAATGAGAATAATAAAGTTGATCTGAACCTTGTGTTTTATGATCAAAAAACACAAGGTTTTAGACAAGCAAGTTTTTTTAAGAACGGTGTTCCTAGTTTTGATAATGTTCCAGGTTCTGATGGATCAAAACTATGGGGAAGAATTAGTTTTAAACCAGATTCTTATTTAGTTAAACAAGATCTAAATACCACAAGTGCTATGAGATTAAGCAATAATACTTTATTGCTTAATAATCTATATGAATACACTCCTGGTGAAATTGATTGAAAACCAAGAGTGATTCCCACTGCACTTGATGATTCAATCTTAAGATTATCAATCCAGTTACCTTATTTTGATGGGAACTATTATGGTTCTAATCAGAGATTAGTTAACTTATCGTTCCCATCATTTATTTATGATAATCTAAATGCTTATCCTTCTTATGTGATACCAACGGTTGTGGTATCAGTGGTTGCAATTTTTATATTAATAATTGCATTTGTCTTTTTAATTGTTGTTAATATCTTAAAAACTAAGAAGATTTCTGTTGATCTATTTAGAAATGCTAATCGTAAGGTGGATAAGCTTAATGATTCGGTAAACATTATCTATGAAAAGATTGAGACTAAATTATATAGTGCTCAATCTGAACCTAAGAAGATTGCTAATAATCAAACTAGAGTGATTCATCCGCAGTTTAGGAACCAAACTGTTGGGATTAATCCCACAAATGTGATTAATCCTAATGTACGACCTGGGATGCCTAGAACCCCTTATCCTAATCAAACAAGAGCTTATCCTTATCAACAAACTGGTTTTGTTCCCCCAAATCAACGCCCACCGTTTAATAATCAAACAAGACAGTTTACTCCAAGACCTCCACACCCTAACCAAACAAGAGCAACACCAACTCAACAATATGGTTTTTATAACCAGAATAAAAAACCAAATAAATAGATTTAATTGAACTAAATAGTAATTTAGTTCTTTTTTTTATAATTATAAAAACCTACTGTGGTTATATCTTTAGATCAATGAGTAATAAACAGATAAATGCTGTTAGAGGAACAACTGATTGGTTTGATAACGAGATGATTTTATTTAATGCGATAAGTAATAAAATCATAACGTTATCAAATCTATTTACTTATCAACGAATTAAAACACCAGTTTTTGAACATGCTGAGTTATTTAGTCGTAATCTAGAACATTCTGATATTGTTAAAAAAGAGTTGTACCAATTCGTTGATCGATCTGATCGTAAACTAGCTTTACGACCAGAAGGAACTGCTAGTATTATTCGAGCAGTTAATGAGCATAAATTGTTAGATCAAAAACCTTTACCATTAAAGCTTTATTATCTTGAACCGATGTTTAGATACGAACGCCCTCAAAAAGGAAGAATGCGTGAGTTTTATCAGTATGGGATTGAGTTTGTTGGTGAATTAGATCAACTAGATTATGTGCAAACAATTTTGTTTGCAAAAAAGATCTTAGACAGTTTTAATTTTGATTGTGTGCTAAATCTTAATTGATTGGGAAACTTTGATTCACGTAAACGATGAGTAGATGAATTAAATAAGTATTTTAATCAATACAAAGATCAATTAAGTGAACTATCTGTTTCACGATTAAACTCTTATGGAGTGTTAAGAATTCTAGATGATAAAAATGAGATTAAAAAGGATTTTGTTAAATCAGCTCCAACAATTGATCAGTTTATTTCATCTGAAGAACAAGAACAATTTAAACAATTATTAAAACAACTTGATGAGTTGGGAATTAAATACGAATTTAATCCAACACTTGTAAGAGGGCTTGATTATTATTCTGAATTAGTTTTTGAGTTTATTGTAGCTAACAACGATCAAGCTCAAAGTACGTTGATTGGTGGTGGTTGTTATCAAAACTTGATTGAAGAACTAACCAATAAACCACTTAAAGCAATTGGCTTTGCTTTAAGTATTGAACGGTTTATTAGTTATCTAGATGAACAAACCAAACAAGTATTAATTAACCAAGATCAAAAACCTAGATACTTATTAATTAATTTAGCAACTGATAAACAGTTAGATACACTTAAGTTATCTCAAGAACTAATTGATCATAACTATCAAGTTTATTATCATCACAAACTCAATAAACTTGATAAGGCAATTAAGTATGCTTTAAGAGCTAACTATACTCATCTCATCATTATGGGTAATGATGAATGAAATAATCAAACAATGACAATTAAAGATTTAACTAGCCAAACCCAACAAACTATTAAATACAAGGACTTTATTAAATAACTATACTGATATGCTAAAACCACTAGACTTTACTAATCGCAAACCAATTATTGAATTAAAAAATGATTCATTACTCAACCAAGATGTCGAAATCGTTGGTTGAGTAAAAAACGTTCGGAAGTTAGGTAACTTTAACTTCATTGAAGCGGCTGATAAATCAGGTTTAATCCAAGTATTTGATAAAGCTAATGAGTATGCCAACTTATCAAGAGAAGATTTAGTTTTTATTAAAGGCAAGTTGCAGCTTAAAAAAGCTGCTAATCCAAATCTTGAACTTGGAGATCGTGAACTGTTAATTAATCAATTAACAGTGATTTCAAAATCTAAAACTCCACCATTTTTAATTGAAGATGAAACCGACGCACTTGAAGAAGTTAGATTAAAATATCGTTATCTTGATCTAAGAAGACCGGTGTTGCAAAAAAATATGAAGCTTCGTTCAGATTTTTTTCTGACCGTAAGAAACTTCTTAGCCAAGCAAAACTTCATTGAGATTGAAACTCCGATCTTATCTAAAACAACTCCTGAAGGTGCAAGGGACTACGTAGTGCCTTCAAGACTTGGTCCTAATATGTTTTATGCTCTGCCCCAATCAGCTCAGATCTATAAACAACTATTAATGATCAGCGGGTTTGAACGATATTTTCAAATCTCTCGATGTTTTAGAGATGAAGATTTAAGAAAAGACCGTCAACCTGAACATGTTCAGATTGATATGGAAGTTTCATTCATGTCGAAGGAACAGTTCTTTAATTTAATCGAAGAAATGTTTATTCATATCTTTGATCAATTAATGAATGTTAAGATTGAACCAAACTTCATGAGAATGAAGTTTGATGATGCGATGAACAGATATGGAACTGACAAACCTGACCTACGATTTGGGTGTGAACTAATCGATGTCAGTTCCGCTTTCATCAACCACGATTTTAGTGTTTTCAAAAACTTTGCATCTAAAAACCGACTTAAAGCAATCGTTTTAGATGAAATATTAATTTCATCTAAAGAACATAAAGTTCTAGAAAAATATGCTAAGGATAACTATGCTAAAGCATTAAGTTGATTTAGTTATGAAAACAACCAAATCGTTGATGGTTCGATCAAACGATTTATTAATCTTGATGATCTAAAAAACCTAAGTTTATTAGATAAAAAAGGAACAATCTTTTTTGTAGGTGATGATAATCTTGATGTGATTAATAAATCACTGGGTGCTGTAAGAAATCAACTTAATGAGTTGTATCAATTAGCTAATGAAGATGAATACAAATTCTTATGAATTGTTGATTGACCATTATATGAATGAGATGATAAAACTAATTCTTATCAATCAGCTCATAATCTATTTACAGCACCAGATGAAAAGTATTTAACAACTTTTAATCAAGATAAAGCTAATGCTAAAGCAGCTTCATATGATTTAGTACTAAATGGGTTTGAACTAGGTAGTGGAGCAATTAGAATTACAAATCCATCACTTCAAAAAGAAGTAATGAGTTCATTAGGTTTATCTGAAGAAGAAGCGAATGATAAGTTTGGTTTCTTATTAGATGCTTATAACTACGGAGCTCCCCAACACTGTGGGATTGGACTTGGTTCAGATCGATTGTTAATGATCTTAACCAAGTCTAAATCAATCAGAGACGTGATTGCTTTTCCTAAAAACAACCAAGGATATGATCTGATGAACAATTCACCATCTGAAGCTATCAACCAAGAATTCTTGGATGAATTGTATTTAGAGATCAAAGACAAAAAATAACAACAAGATCATGGATTTTCAATCAGTTAATAACCGCTTAGAAGATTTTAAACAGATCTTGATTAAGAATAATTATTCTGAAGCAAGTATCAAGAAGTTTTTATCTGCTTATGAGTTTGCTAAATTCTGACACGGAGAACAAAAACGTAAGAGTGGTGAACCTTACATCATCCATCCATTAGAAACCTCGATTAAATTAGTGGAATGAAGGATGGATGATGATACGATCATTGCTGGGTTATTACATGATTTATTAGAAGATACCAATGTTGATAAACGTTTGATTTCATCAACGTTTAATAATAATGTGCTCGATCTTGTTAAAGCAGTTACTAAGATCTCATCTGAAGCCAAGAAAAACCGCGAAGGTTTATTATTACATAAAAACGAACTAGATTACACGATTCGGGTTTTTAGTTCGATCTCAAGAGATTTAAGACCGATTATTATCAAGATTGCTGATCGGTTTCATAACCTATCAACAATCCAATATCTTAAAAGTGATCGCCAAAAGATAATTGCTCAAGAAACGTTTGATATCTACGCGCAAATTGCCGGACGATTGGGGATGTATTGGATTAAAACCCAATTACTTGATCTTACTTTTAAGATCATCAATCCAATTGCATTTGATGATACGCAATCATTAATTAATGCGCATAAACTAATTAATTCTTTAAAATGAATTAGTTTTGAACAACAGATCAAAAAGATCTTAGATGGTAACCATCTTAATTACGAACTAACTTCAAGAATTAAGAGTGTTTATTCAACTTATCAAAAATTACTTTATCGTCATAATAGTCAAAACATCAAGAATGTTCATGATATTTATGCATTAAGAATCATCGTTGAAAACGAATTTGATGTTTATCAAGTCCTAGGACTTGTACATTTGAACTTTAAATATATTCCTAGATTATTTAAGGATTATATTTGTGCTCCTAAAAATAATTTATATCAATCAATCCACACAACTGTCTTAGTTGATGGGACATTAATTGAAGTTCAGATACGAACCAAAAATATGGATCGTAATTCTAATCTAGGACTAGCGTCTCACTGAGCTTATAAATTAAATATTGACATCAGTGAAACTGATGAATATAAGACTGAAGTATTAAATCGATTTCAAGTTGATATCTTTAATGAAAAACGAGCTAGAGATCTAACTTTAATTAAAGATCTAACTAAAGGATCTTTAATTGATGTGTTGGTATCTAATAACAATAAGAACTATTCATTATCATCTTCAGTTACTGCACTTGAATTAGCTTATCGGGTTGATCCTAAACAGTTTATCTTTTTAGATAAGATCAGATGTTCAAATGACAACATCTTATTTGATAAGATCCTAGAAGATGGAGACGTTGTAAGTTTTGAATACAGCAACGAGATCAAGATTAATGAGAGTTGGTTAAAACGAATTAAAAACCCCGCGATTAAAAAAGAATTAATCGCGATTATTGAACAATTAAATCAGTATGAAGATTCTGAAAAAGAGTTCTTAGATAAGTTAAGAAAATATCTTAAGAAGAATATTATTTCAAATAATGAGGTTCTAGAACGCGTTAAGATCTTAGGGTTTAAACGATTAAGTGATTACATTAAATATGTAAGTAAGGTTAACTTTAAAGACAATGAACCTTATGAATATTTTTCTAAAAACTTTAATTGGAAAAAGATTCTTAAAAAACTAAAGGTACACAAACCCAAGTGGTTGTTTCTTAATTCTTATTTTAAAGAGATCCCTGGAATTAATTTTGCAAGTATCAAGATCAGTAATTGTTGTTCAATCTTACCTTATATTCCTTCAGCAGGATTGATTCAAAAAAACATTCTTAATGTTCATTCACCAAATTGCAAGAACATTAAGAAGTTAAGCAATGAAAAGATTATTGCACTTAATTGAAGTGAAGAAAAGTTAGCAGCTCGTCCAAGGTTGTTTAGAAGTTTTGTTAAACTTCAAGGGGCTTGGAGCGGAAATGTTGTCAATGATATCTTATTAATAATTATTAATAATAATGCCAAACTCTTCTCACTTAATGTCAATAAAGATAAGAAGACAAACACATTTGTAGCTGATCTTGGAATCTACGTCCAAGATATGCGACATCTAAATTTCATTATGGATGAAATTACCCTAAAAGATATGTCGTTTAATTGAAACTTATTATAATTAATGAATGATTACTAAAAAGACTAAATTTATCTTTGTTTCTGGAGGAGTTTATTCTTCAGTCGGTAAGGGGTTGATTGTTGCATCGATCGCCAGTATTTTCAAACACCAAAACTTTAAGATTAATATCTTAAAGTTAGATCCTTATCTGAATGTTGATTCAGGCACGATGTCACCATATGAACATGGTGAGGTGTTTGTCACATCAGATGGAACAGAGACTGATTTAGATCTAGGTTATTACGAACGTTTTTTAGTTCAAGATTTAAACTCTCGTTCATCAATCACATCAGGTAAAGTTTATTTTAGTGTGATTGATAAAGAACGTAAGGGTGAGTATTTGGGTAAAACGGTTCAATTAATTCCCCATGTAACAAATGAAATTAAAAGACGGATCGCACTAGCTGCAGTTGATGAAAACAATGAACCTTATGATTTAGTTTTTTGTGAGATCGGTGGTACGATTGGTGATTTAGAATCATTACCTTTTATTGAAGCAATCAAACAGATTATTCGTGAAAACGAAAAGCATGATACAGCATTTATTCATGTCGTGCCAATCATCAGCTTATCTAATAGTGAACAAAAAACTAAACCGTTACAACATTCTTTAAAAGAATTAAACAATCTTGGCATTAATCCTGATTTTTTAGTAATTAGATCTAAAGACGCTTTAGATATAAAAACCAAGTTAAAGATAGCTAATGCAACCTATTTAGATAAAGATCATATCTTTAATTCGGTTGATTTAAATAATACTTACTATTTACCAGATTATTTAAATCAACAAAAGATTCATGAAAAGATCGCTAACAAGTTGCAGATCGCAATCGATTCAAGTATTAAGTTATCTGCATGAAATGATCTAGTTAATAAGATTAATAATCAAGATAATGTAGTTAGAAAGATTGCCATCATTGGTAAATACACCCAATTTAAAGATGCTTATCTTTCTTTAATTGAATCAATCAATTTAGCTGGTTATCATAATAACGTTAAGTTAGATATTAATTGAATTGAATCATCATCATATGATGATGCATCTTTAGATGAGATTGTCAACAAACTTAAAGATGTTCACGGGATCATCGTTCCTGGTGGGTTTGGTTCTAGAGGTGTTGAAGGTAAGATTAAGTTTATTCAAGTAGCAAGAACCAAAAAGATTCCATTCTTAGGAATCTGTCTAGGAATGCAGTTAGCATGTGTTGAGTATGCTAGAAATGTTCTGGGAATGACAAACGCTAATTCACTCGAGTTTAATGAATCAACTCCTTATCTGATCTTTAAATTAATGAATCCTAATGATCATAACTATGGTGGTAGTTTAAGATTAGGTGATTATTTAGTTGATTTAAAAGATGCAACCCTAACTAAAGCAATTTATCAACAAGATAATATTAAAAGAAGACACCGTCATCGTTATGAATTTAATAATGATTATCTAGATAAATTTGATGACGGTGAATTTGTTATTTCAGGTATATATAAAAAAGAAAACTTGGTTGAAACAATCGAATTAAAGAATCATCCGTTCTTTGTTGGATGTCAATATCACCCAGAGTTTTCTTCGAAAATAACCGCTGCTGAAGCGTTGTTTGATTCGCTAGTTAAAAAAATCAAAGTGCTATAATTTATTAGTTATGAAAATAAGTTTTGACTATCTATTAAAAAGCTTTATCATCTTTGTTCTATTGGTCTTATCGATCGTTGGGATCACTTTTGGTAGTATAAAAACTGCAGAGTTAACGCCCAAAGGTCGTTTTTATAATGGTGATATTAATACGACAATCTATTTTTCACCATATGAAATGAAGACTGAAGACAATCAAAATAATGCGGTTGAATTAAACCAAACTTTTGATTTTAGTCAGCCTAGAAATGTTGATCAAACTGAATTAATTCCCCAACAAGCTTGAACTAATTTAGCTAATAGTTATAGTCAAAAATTATTTGCCTTAGGGTTTTCTGAAATCAATGTTGCTTTTAAAGATAACGTTCCCTTACCAGCTAATAATAAAGTTGATCCTTCTTGATTAAATAGTAATAATACGTTACCGGCATTGGAGATTTCAGTTAATAAAACACTTGAAAAAACACCTAATGAACGTGAACGAATCTTTGATGAAAGATTAAAAAGAACGATTCAAACTACACTTAATAATCAGTACAGTTTAAGTCTTGAAACTACTGATGGTTATGTTTTATTAGATAATAATGAGATCATCAAAGATTCGATTCGAGTAATCCAACCAAGTGCAACAAGTGTTAACTCTGGATTAACGTTTGAAGTGAAATTAAAGAATAATCAGAAGTTTGCTTCAAATTCTGATAATAGTAACCAAGTTTTAGAATACTTTAATAGTCTGATTCCGATGACTTCAGACTATTTCACTTCAAACGGTCAAGGTAGTGTTGAAGATATAAGAAACCGTTTATTCGTTTCAAATGATACGACTAATGTTTTGGGGAATCGAAACCTAGTATTATGAAACGACAAATTAGGTGCATTAAACTATGTTAGAAGTATCTTTAATGTGGTACAAAACTCTAACCAATGGTTCGCACTTAGTAATACTGAACAAGCACTATGAAACTTCTTACATGCTACTGGTGGATATGAACCTAGTGCTAGTGCAAAGAATTTAGTTGCACCATTTAAATCAGCTAATGATATCCAACTAAATGATCTTTATTATATTTATGCTGAACCAAAAGCTTATGTAGCAGCTTCAGCTGATGCTAAAGATAAACCAGAAGAGATCACAACCCCTCAAGGTTCAAGAAATATTAGAAGTTCAACACCAACTGATTTTAGTGGGTTATTCTCGCCATTCATTCTATATGAATTAAGAACAACTACCGTTGAAGGTTCTGAATCACAACTATTAAATAATTTATTTCCAACTAATATCACCATTAATAATAATGGTGATGCAGTATTAAGTCTTACTCAAAGACTTAATACATCTGCTACTTATGTTAACTTTGATTTTAACCAAGCTAATAGTTTAGCAACCTTAATCAAACAAAGTAGTCCTAATCATGAGTTTTATGTTGTTGATAATAGTTCAACGATTAATCAACCGTTGATTAATAAAACAAACATTAATCTAACTCAGTACCAATCAGGGTTCTTGGCTGTTGGAATTATCTTATTAGTTCTATCGTTAATCATGATTGCTGGGTTTAAGATTCAAGGATTCTTTGGAATCTTTGGATTAATCTTATCAAGCGTTATCACCTTCTTAATCTATTCAAGATTTAACGCGTTTGTTGATCTATTTAGTTTTGTTGGTTTAATTGGAGTGATTATCTTTAACTTCTTAGTTCAATTATTTATTAACTTAAATTTCAAGCGTAATGTAAGTAATAAGATTTCAATCCTAGAGTCGTGAAGATCTACCCATAATAAGACGTTCTTAAAAGCTGTTGATCTTTACTTGATCTTATTGGTAATCGGCTTATTCATGTCGTTTATTTCGAAATATGAATCACAATCAATTGGAATCTTATTGATTGTTTCAAGTCTAATTGGGTTTAGTCTCAATTATGGATTAACTGTCTTATTAGTTAAGATCTTTAATTCGATTAATAATTTCTCACCTAAGTTTTACTTATACAAACACACTTATAGAAATCTTGATTCAATCTCTGGTAACTTATCAAAAGATGCAATGGCATTTAATGATCTAGTAATCACGATTGATGAACAAGTCGATAAAACATTTAGTAAGCACTATAAATACCAAATCATGAACAAACGTTCATTAATTGCTTTATTACTATTTGTTGCGCTAATTGGATTAGGTGCTTTTGCACTATCTAATTTAACTAACCGTACATTCTTTATTAATAGTGATAGTTTATATGATTCATTAAATACGATCCTAATTGCATTAGGATCAACAACACTAATTGGTTTAGTTTACTTCTTATTAAGATATCAATGAATTGTCATCATTGGATATATCTCGCATGCATTAGTTAACTTTGCTGTTATATTAGGTGTATTATTCTTATCTAGAAATATCGTTAGTAGTGAATTTGGTTATCTATTCTTATTAATCAGCTTATTTAGTTATATTTATTCTTTAGCTAACTTTGTTTTTGTAACAACTAACCTATATACTTACTTCAACTTACAAGAGATTTATCAACCTGATTCAGTTAAAAAGATTGTTAATAACTCTACTGTTACAACAATTGATCTATACGTATATTCAGTAGTAATCTCAACCCTAGCTTATTTCATCTTCTATGGTTTAAACTATGGTGGTGGGGGATTAAATTTAACCAACGAGTTTAATACCCAACTAGTTTACTTTGGAGCGTTTAGCTTATTTAACGTTTTATTAATTAACATTAATGCGATCTTCTTACTTAACCCATTAATTGGGTTATTGATGATTAAAAAATCTAATACCAACTCGATTTATTGATCTAAAGTTTCACTTAAAACTAAACAAGAAGAAAAGAATCTAGATCTTGTTGATGAACAACTAGTTGATGGAATCAACTTACATAAACGTGCAACTAGAGTTGTCTATAATGAACCTAAGAACTCATAATTAAAATATGAAAACTGAACTTATTAATCGATTAAAAAAAGCAATTGTCACAGTACCAGATTTTCCTAAACCTGGAATCTTGTTTTATGATATTACACCAATCTTATTAGATCCAGAACTATTTGATCAAGTGATCAATGTGATGGCTGAAGTGGCTAAAAAATCTAATGCTGATATGATTGCTTCTCCAGAATCTCGTGGATTCTTATTTGGGGTGCCATTAGCAAACAAACTTAAATTGCCATTTGTTTTGGTAAGAAAACAAAACAAATTACCACGAGCTACTTTTAGTGCTTCTTATGATCTTGAGTATGGTAAGAATAACGTGATTGAGATCCATCAAGATGCGATCAAACCTAATTCAAAGGTAATGATCGTTGATGATTTATTAGCAACTGCAGGTACAGTTGATGCAATCTCAAAACTTGTCAAGCAAGCTAGGTCTGAAGTTGTTTCATATAGTTTTTTAATCCACCTAAAAGATCTTGGTGGCATTAAAAAACTAGACCAAACTAAACCAATCGATTACATCCTAGAATACTAGATTAGCTTATTATTCTAGAACAGATCAAAAATTATAGTAATAAATAATTTACTATAATAATAAGAATAATTACAAGAGACAAAATATGTTTAACAAACAGTTTATATCAAACTCCTTCTTACAACAAGAAGCTGGTTTTGTTAAGAAAGCGTTCTTAAAATCCCATCTATATGCTGGGATTGCTTTCTTATTATCTTTTTTTGCAGCACTAATTATTACCACAGTTGCTCAAAGAACGGGACTAAATAACTCACTTGGATTTTTAGTTGCTTCAAGTGTTAGTTTAGTTGCTGGCTTTTTAATCGTAATCTTCTCATCGTTTTGATTAAGCGTTCATCGTTCAATGGGTACATTAATTAGCACCTATGTAATTACATGAGCACTTCTTACCTTTGGTTTAAGTGGGGTATTATTATCAGTTGGTCAATATAATGATATCCAAGGTTTGCAAGGACTAGACTTTACCCAAATTAATACTGCACTATTAATTGTTGGTGTTGTATATATTGTTACTTCATTCTTAGGTTATAAGATGAGTAACAAAGCTGGGTTTAGATTAAGTAAATTCTTGTTTGTATTATTTATTGTTAGTACAGCCCTGATCATAATAATGAATATTGTATTCATTTTTGCATTTAATCAAGGTGTCTTTAGTCTTTATTTCTTAATCATCACAATCGTAAGTCTTGTCTTTTCAGTATTATCATTAATCTTGTCATCATTTATGACAAGAAAGATTGCTGAATCAATCCAATTAAGTGATAACGAACAATTAATTAATAATTTTATTGCTTACACTTCATTCATTCTATTCTTTAGATTATTCATTCTATTCATTGATATCTTAAGATTAATGAGTTTTAGAAGATAGCAAAATAATCTTTGATTATTTAATCCAAGATAATATAATTTAGTGGAATATAGATTATTTATGAGCGATACCAAACCACCACTTCTACAGCGATTTTTAGTGAGTTTAGCTTTCTTTATCTTCTTTTTAGTATTACTATTTGGCTTTATTTATTTATTTTTTAGCTTCTTGTGATACGATAAAGAATTTAATCCAGCAAAGCTGTATAACAATTTTTTCTCAGAACAAGCACTAAGCTGATTTAGACGAGATAATAGTTTTGAATGGGGAAGTGCTAGTTATCGTCAGTTTGCAACGATGTTACCAGACCCAAACAGTCCATTTGGTAAGATCAAAAACTTCATCCCGGTTTTGTATAACTCTGACAGTTTTTTAGGAACTGATAATAACCAACTAAAAGCAGGATTTTTTGGTTATTTCATTCCGATCGGAATGAGTTTTGTCAGCTCATTAGTAATTAGTCTAATCATTTATGCGATCGTTAAAGCAATCATTCGCTCATTTGTTAAGAATAATGAAAGAAAAAAACGATTAAAACAAAGACAAGCAGCACAAGCTAGAGCACAACAAGAAGTTTATCCTAATGCTTAGTTAGATAAATAGAGATATTAAGAAAAATTAATTATGGCAAAAACAAAAAAACACTTATTAACCCAAGAAGGTTTAAAGAAATTACAAGCTGAATTACGTTCGTTAGTAGATGTTAAGCGTAAAGAAGTAATTAAATTAATTCAAGAAGCGCGTGAACAAGGTGACCTATCTGAAAACGCAGATTATGATTCAGCTAAAGCGACTCAAAGTGAGATTGAAAGCAGAATTACTGAAATTCAAGATATCTTAAATCACTATGAGATCATCAAAGAA
Organism: Mycoplasma tullyi; assembly: GCF_014068355.1. Lineage (NCBI taxonomy): Bacteria > Bacillati > Mycoplasmatota > Mollicutes > Mycoplasmatales > Mycoplasmataceae > Mycoplasma > Mycoplasma tullyi. The sequence continues at coordinate 212,579 of NZ_CP059674.1, forward strand.
GTTGATACAAAAAACAAACGCGTAATTGTTGGGGCTAAAGTAACAATCCACGATCATTCAGATGAATGTAATTATACGTATGAGATTGTGGGTCCAATTGAAAGTGATCCAGCTGAAAATAAGATCTCACACGAATCTCCAGTAGCTAAAGCAATCATGGATAAAAAAGAAGGTGAATCGGCTGAAGTGATCGGGATTGAACACCCTTATAAAGTGACAATCAAAAAGATTGTTTTATAGATTAAATTACCAAGCTAAAAAATTTATTAAATCCATAAAGTTCTAATCAAAGTTTTCTTAATTTTTATGTTATAATTTTATGGGTAATAACGGGTAGGTAGCGAAGTGGCTAAACGCTTCTGACTGTAAATCAGACACCTTTTGGTTTCGGCGGTTCGAATCCGTCCCTGCCCACCATATTGGAATGTAGCCAAGCGGAAAGGCAATAGACTTTGACTCTATCATGCGATGGTTCGATCCCATCCATTCCAGCCATTTATGACTCACTAGCTCAGCGGTAGAGCATTTGACTTTTAATCAAAGGGTCCCGGGTTCGATCCCCGGGTGGGTCACCATTTTTTATCGCCCAAGTGACGGAATGGTAGACGTACAGGACTTAAAATCCTGGGGTAGCGATACCGTGCCGGTTCAAGTCCGGCTTTGGGCACCATTAAGCGGGTGTAGTTCAATGGTAGAACTGCAGCCTTCCAAGCTGTTAATGTGGGTTCGATTCCCATCACCCGCTCCATTATTGAATCATTTTATGGTCACTGTTAAAATAATTCAATAATTGATATTCATAAAAATCCTAAAAATTCAGCACTAAAGTCGGGTGCTGATTTTTTTATGTTTCTAAAGAAATTTATGGTTTTTATTTTTGATTTAAGGTTAAAAATCTTTAATAAATAGGTTGGGGTTTAACGTATAGACTTCTTGATATAGATTGCTATAGCGTAATTTTACACGTACATAAACCATTGAAATTTGAAATAAATTAAGCATCGATTTTGTAATTAATTCAACTACACAAACTTCATGAATTTAGGTATAAAAATAACCAAAATTTTCTTATATTTGTTAGTTATTTCGGACAATTAATTGCATTTAAATAGATGTTAAAGTAGAACAAGCGTAATTTTTCCCACTTTCGTGAGTTTTTGCATATAATGTTTTTAATGACTAAAAATATTTAATAACTTTTATGAATAAAAAAACGTTTACTAACAAAAAAGCATTTAGTGATAGGACGTTCGCGTTATTAACAATTAACTACATTGTTGGTTTTGGTTTTATTGCTACAATTGCTGGTGTTGTTAATCTTGGATACTGAGCGCTATTAATCTTATTTATTAATACGTTTATTGCAACAGCAACTGCGCTTGCTTTTTCAAGATTGATCAGTGCGTTTCCTAATGAAACAGGTGGATCAATCTCATTTGCTAAAAAAACTAATTATAAGTTTTTAACTGCTTTAACTGGTTTTCACCAGTATGTTCAAGTGCCATTGTTTTCAGCGACTGGTCCGTTGTTCTTAGTGCAAATTGCTAGAGTATTTACTCAAGATGAAACACATCTTTGAATTGTTCGGGGGGTTTCAATTCTTTTTTACATTGGTTTAATTCTGATCGTATTTTTAAGAGTAAAAATATCTAAATGATTCATTTTTGCTACAGCAATCATTAAATGAATCACACTTGGAATTGGTTTTATTGGTTTAGTTATTTTAGTAGCTAGAGAAAACTCTAACCTTGTTGAAAACTTTAATAATGTTAAGAATGTTAATGCTTACCTGATCTTTTCAACAATCATCTTCTTCATGTTTGCTTACGGAGGGGTGGAAACAACTCCTAATCTTGCTAAAGATGTACAGTTTAAGAAGTTTTCTAAAGCTTTAATTATCTCAATCGTATTAATTGCTTTTTTCTATACGATCGCTTACATTTTATTCTTAAATATCAAACCAGATTCAATTAAAGACGGATTTATTCAAGTTTATCGCAGTGTAATGGGATTAACTGGTGTAGGAATCTTTATCATTTACTTGTTGTTCTATAATATCTCAAGTACGATGACTAGTACACTAGCAAACCCTAAAGTATTAGTAGGATTTGCTCAAATTGGTCTTTTACCAAAAGCACTAACTAAAACTAATCGTTTTAACCAACATCAAAATGCGATCATAACTAATACTGTAATAATTATCGTATTTATGATCTTCTTTACGTTGTTACCAGCGATTGCTAAACTCAATACCCCATTTTTTAGTGAAGTAATTAATATGGGGACGATTGCTTTCTTATTACAATATCTTTTAACGTTTGTTACGATCTTCATTTTGGTTAAACAAAAGAAGATGCCTAATATCAAATGATATGAGTTAGCATTCTATGGTCTAGCGGGATTATTTATTGTTGTTCCATCAATAATCTACTTATTCCCATTCTTAGTGGGAGAACAATGAACAATTAATAATACGATTGTGATCTCTGTTTATGCATTCTTCTTTGCTGTATTCTTAACTTACTTCTTTGTAGCCAAATATAAAAATAGAATTAATTTAGATGCTAAATTAGAAGAACCACAAGAAGAAAAAGTAGAAGAAAACAAAGTTGATGTAAATCAATTAAATCCAAACTTAAATGAAAATAAAGGTACGGTATAGTACCTTTATTTTTTTATTAGAGTTGATCTTGATTTAGTTTTGTGGGATTATAGCACAACCTAGCCACATGATAAAATAATAACTACATAAAAGGGGTTAAATATTATGCAAAAAAATATTGATGATTTATTGACTTTACAAGCTTCATTGCTTGTATTAGAAAATAAAGCTAGAAACTTTCATTGAAGTATTAGAGGTCATGATTTCTTTCCAATTCATGAAGAGTTAGGTAAACTTTATGAAGAAACTACTAAGAAAGTTGATTTAGTGGCTGAAAAGATCGTAATGTTAAATGGTTATACTAATGGTAGTTATGAAATGACTTTAGAAAAGTCATTAATTAGTAAAGATGTTTCTATGTGTGTTGGTAATAGTGCGATCTTACCTTCATCTAAAGAACTATTTAAAATATTACAAAACGATCTTAAAACTATCTTAGAGTTTGTTGGTAAGATGGAAAATGTTTCTTTCCGTGTTCAACCAATCTTAGATGAGATCATCTTATTCTTAGATATGTGATTGTGAAAGGTTAGTAAGTCTTTAGAGCTTAATTCTTCATGTAGTTGTCAGGGACATTAAAGTTTTAGACTAATTAAACTTAGAGAAAAGAAAAATCTTGTTATTGAATAACAAGATTTTTTATTTGTTTGTATGAGGGTTTGTTTGAGTTAGGAGTTATCGGTGCTTAGATAATATGAGTGCCTTGGTTATTGCATAAGAACTAAAAATATACAAAACCCTTATTTTCTAGAAGAAGAAGAAGAAGAAGAAGAAGAAGAAGAAGCACCTATACGGCTCGGGATTTTGCTAGGTCGGTGAAAATCAAACCGATTTATTACTTATTGAACTTTATATATCTGTTCTTGATGTAGATTCTAGTTTAAATCTTTCATCAAGTTAACTTTAAGTGAAAAGAAAGAACATTTTAAAGTTTGTTAGTTTATTAGGTATTGGTTCATTTGTAATGTTAGCAGCAGCGAGTTGTTCTCAAGCAACTAACGCGACACAAAATCCAAGATCTGCTACTCCAAATGATGGAAACACTAATCCAAGCAGTGGTCAAGGAATGGTGGATGCAGCTGCTAGAGAATTAAGTGTTGCTAAAGCTTCTTTAACAACGTTAGTTGATTCCGAGTCTAAAACTACTGAACTTTATACAGATTATGCAAAGATTCAAAAGACTTTGAAAGAAGCGTTCGCAACTGCTAGAGCAGTTCTTGGTAAATCCGATTCAACAACACAAAGCCTTAATGATGCTAAATCAACTTTAGATTCAGCTATTTCTGATGCTGAAAAACAAAAAACAGATTTTGATGAAAAGAATGGAGATTTAGTAAAAGCTTATACTAGTTTGAAAGATGCGTTAGCAAAAGAAACAACTCTTTTGGAATCTGTAGAAGGTCCTAATTACGAAGCAATCAAAAACAATCTAGTTACATTATACGCACAAGCTAGACCTATCGTTGAAACTACTTTAATTCCTATCACTGGAGAATCTCCTAAAGTAGATGATGTAACTAAAGTTAGTATGACTCTTGCTAATGCAGTAATGAGAAATAATGCTTGAAAACTAAATGCCGATAATTTAGTTAGTAGTTTTGTTAAAAGAACTTTAGCTAAAAAAGATTTAACAGCTGGAGCTAATCAAACAAACACTATGCCTCAACCAGGTAACTATAGTTTTGTAGCTTATAGTGTTAATATCGGAACAGACGATGCTAAAACAGGTTCAAGTAATAGTAATAATAACACTACACCTAACTGAAACTTCGCACAAAGAGTAGTTTGAACTGCACCTGATAGTGGAGCTACTGTAACACCAATATCTAATACTGAAGAAAACTCTAAACCTTTAACAGATGTTTCATGAATTTATAGTTTAACTGGAGCTGAAGCTAAATATAAATTAACAATTCCTTACTTTGGGGTTTCTAAGAATGCTTACTTATATTTCCCTTATAAGTTAGTTAATATGAATGACCAAGTAGCTCTTCAATATAAATTGAATGAAGAGGATGCTAAAGTTGTTGAGTTTGGAATGATGAATTCAGAGCCTTCTGGAGCTTCAGGACCTTCAGCTGGAAGAGGAGATTCTGAAACAGGTATCGTTAAACCTTCAGGGTCAGAAGAAACAGGTGCTGATCAAACTATGGCTTCAACTCCTATAAGAAACGCAACTCCAACAGTTGATGACATTAAGATCTATAAAATCGAATTAAAAGATTTAAAGTTTGGTCTTAATACTGTTGAATTCAGTGTTCCAATGAATGGTGAAGATAACATGATGAAAGTAGCTCCAATGATTGGTAATATGTATATTACTTCATCTAATGCTAAAGCTAATGAAGATAAAATTTATGCTGATCTATTTGGAAACAGTTATAACCAAGAAAATAGTTCAACAGCTGTTACTGTTGATCTATTAAAAGGTTATAGTTTGGCTGCTAGCTATAATACATACATTCGTCAATTTACTAATTTAAAAACTGAAAATCCTGTATATTTAGTTGGATTAATCGGGGATGGTGTACCACGATTTACAGAGATAAATAAAACTGATCCAACAAAGTTAGCAAACAACACAACTACTCCAAATACAAATGGTGAAAGAAGAACATTTACTATCTACGTAAATGCTCCACAAGCTGGTGAATATTCTATTAGTGGATCATATATTTCGTCAAGTAGTGAAATGAGATCTATAAAATTTTCAGCAGGTGATATGACTACTACTACCAATAATTCTGTAACAGTTAGTTTTAAACAAGCTAAAGAGAATTTCACTTCATTAGAAACGTTCAATACAGCTGATGAAGCTACCATGACTACTACAAGTGGTGATATGAAAAAAACATTAAATCTTAAAGAAGGTCTTAACAAGGTAGTTATTACTAAAGGTAGCGTTGATGGTACTCCTTTCATAGGCAATTTAACATTTACTTTAATGAATAGTGCATCAAACAGCAATTCTCAAGGTGTTGGTGCTGATAAAGAAAATTAGTAAAAATCCAAAAATGTTTATATTTGAATAAAACGCTAAGTTAGTTAAATAAAATTATTAGTACCAGAATCTATAGTAGGTTCTGGTATTTTTTTTGATAAATAACACTAGCCCTGTGATGGATCAACTATGGAAATTATTCAAAACCCTTATTTTCTAGAAGAAGAAGAAGAAGAAGAAGAAGAAGAAGAAGAAGAAGAAGCTCCTAGACGCCTTGTGGTTTTGTGAGATCGGAGAAAATCAATCCGATTTATTACTTATTGAACTTTATATATTCGTTTTTGATGAAGATGTTTTTTATACAAATTCATCAAGTATAGCTTTAAGTGAAGAGAAAAAACATATTAAAGTTTGTTAGTTTATTAGGTATTGGTTCATTTGTAATGTTAGCAGCTGCTAGTTGTAGTCAAGCAGCTAACACTACACAAAATCCTAGTTCTAGAACTGAACTTGGTGGCGGTAGAATGATGGACATGTCTGGTGGTAATGCTAATACAAATAGCAACCAAGGTATGATGAATTCTGCTGAGACAGAATTAAATCTTGCTAGAGCTCAATTAACATCACTAATTGATTCTGAGAATCAAAATATTGTAATGTATGAAGATTACGCAAAGATTCAAGCTACCTTGAAAAAAGCATTCACTGATGCTAGAGATATTCTTGTTAAAACTGATTCAAACGCTCAAAGTCTTAAAGATGCTAAATCAACTTTAGAATCAGCTATTTCATCTGCTGAAAAAGAAAAAGCGGATTTTGATAAAGAAAATAGTGAATTAGTAACTGCATATAATAGTTTAAAAGAATCATTCAAGAATGGTGAATCTATTGTAGATACTTTGACAGAAGCAAATTATTCTGCAATTAAAAATAATCTTAACGACTTACTAAAGAAGGTTGAGCCTTTTATTAGAGCAACCTTGATTCCTGTTACTGGAGATACTCCCAAAGCTGAGGAAGTAACTGTCGCTAACACGCCTCTTGCTACTGCAATTAGATTAAATGCACCTTGAAAAGTAAATGCTGATCGTTTAGTTAATAGTTTTGTTAAAACTGCTTTAGTTAAGGATGGTTTAACTGGATTAACTGATAGTTATAATATGGCACAACCAGGTAACTATAGTTTTGTTGGTTATAGTGTTCCAGTAGACAGTGTTAATTGAAGCTTTGCAAGAAGACAAGTGTTTGAAAGTCTAGTTGCTCCTTTAGTAACTCCACCAGCAGAAAATGGAGTTCCACAACCTGCTCCTTTAACAGATGTTTCATGAGTTTATAGTTTATCTGGTGCAGCTAGATATAAACTAACCTTCCGTTATTTTGGAGCTAATCAAGATAAAGCTTATTTATATTTTCCTTATAAGTCAAATATGATGGATATGGAGAATAATTCGACTATGTTTGGACTTCAATATAGTTTAAATGGTGGCGCTGCTCAAGAAATTAATTTTGCACAAACTCAAGATTCTCATACAGGTGGTGGATCTAGCGGAACTGATGAAGGTATGAATAAATCTTCTGAAATCAACTTATTACCAACTGTAGATGATATCAAGATTGCTAGAATTGCTTTATCTAATTTGAAATTTAATTTAAATGAAGTTGAATTCAGTGTTCCTGAAGGAAAAGTTGCTCCAATGATTGGTAATATGTATATAACTTCATCTGATAGTGATGCTAATAAGAGCAAGATTTATTCAGATATATTCGGTAACACTCTTAATAACGAAAATAGTCCAACATCTGTAACCGTAGATCTATTAAAAGGTTACAGTCTTGCTACTAGCTACAATACCTATATTCAAAGATTTACAACTTTAAAAGAAGGTGATAGTGATGCAAATATCTCTAAACCAGTTTATTTAGTTGGATTTATCGGTGGCGCTCAACCACGTATTGGAAGTCAAAATATTCAAGTGTCGTCGTTTAAAAACGGAAATGAACACCCTAACGAAATTAACGGGAAAAGAACGTTAACAATTTATGTAAATGCCCCATCTGCAGGTGAATATAATATTAGTGGATCATATATTTCTGCAAATCGAACGATGGGTACAAATGATGCACACAGAATGGATACAGTAAGATCATTAACGTTTAAGACTAAAGAAGAAAATTCTCTTACGATTAATGTTATGTCAAAAACACATTTCATGTCTTTAGAATCATTTGATACAAGTAATAATTCTACTAGTGTTGGTACAACCCATGAAAATAGCGTGACGAAAAGAACAATTAAACTGGAACAAGGTCTAAATAAAATAGTTCTTAGTCGTGATACAGGAGATACTCCATTTATAGGAAATTTAACATTTACTTTAAGTAGTACTCCACAAGCCAATGCTAATTAATAAGGTTATGATAAAGTAAATTAGTAATAAATCAAATGAATGTTTATACTTTAAGAAAACGCTAAGTTAGTTAAATAAAATTATTAGTACCAGAATCGTAATAGATTCTGGTTTTTTTATTGTTAATAGGTCGGGTGGGAATTAATTTGTTTTTAAACAATACCTTATGCAACTAATTACTTTATAAGATAAAAACAATAAATAAATTATCGACTGTTATTGCTTTTAAATTGAATGAACGAGCTATATAAATAAAAAAAACTCACTCGAAAGGAGTTCGAATGAGTTAAGATAGATTGATTTATTTGTTATTAATGAATTTATATAGCACGACCCTTCAACGAGTTATACGTAAATATTATACACAAGATATTTGAGTTGTCAATAATGTTTAGTATTTTTTTTACAAAAAACAGCAGGTTGTGAATAATAGATTTTTATAGTCTCTAAAAACACACTAACAAAATGTTTTTACAAACTTTAAAAATAAGGAATCTATTGACTAATCTAACAATAATAGCTTTAGAATTCAAGTATATAAAATAAAAAACTCACTCGAAAGGAGTTCGAATGAGTTAAGATAGATTGATTTATTTGTTATTAATGAATTTATATAGCACTACCCTTCAACGAGTTATACGTAAATATTATAACTGATATTTTTGATCTGTAAAGTATTTTTTATAAAAATTTTTAAAAATTTTTAATTCTTCCAACTTTATATACTCACTCATTCCTTTTATTTATAAGGGTTATAGGTACTAATAATGTTTAAGAAGTTAATGTCATTAAATAAATAAGGAATGTAAACAAAACCACTAGTTAAATACAGATCATCTTTCTGTTGATCTGTTAACTTATTATCTTCTTTTATAAGTTTAAGGATCTTCCTACGAACAATATAAATATAAGAAATGATTAAAGCTATAAATAAAACTATTAATAAAACTCCTGGATAGAGCAAATATGTTGCTAGAATCTCAGTTTATGGTTTAGGAGTTTCTTTTCCTTGCAAGAAGTAAATAACACCAAATGTAGTCAATAGTGCTCCGATAAAAAATGTTATGTAGACAAGAAAAGAAACTATAAGGCGAATGATCGCTAATTTTTTAAGTAGGTGGTAATTTTCCATCGTTAGTTAGTTGAATGAAGTAAGTTAATCTAATTATGTTGTAAATATTTTTTAGAAAATGAGTAGACATAAAGACAATTGAAAAAGTTAACATTTCTAAACAAAATTTTGCTGTTTTTCTTTATTTCACAGATTAAATTTTATTTTTTAAACGATATAAATTTTGAAAATCAATTACTCATCATTTTCTTTGCAAGACTATTACTAAAAAATTTTAATATTTTTGGGTAACCAATAATTGACATTTTAGCGTTCTATGTAAACAAATCAATAATTAGCGGTGTAGATTAAAACAAGGGAAACCAGATTCAAAAAATAATCTTAAATAAAGATAGGAAGAATTTATGAGAAAAAAAACTAAATTTTATATGTATTCCGTAGCTGCTTTCAGCTCTTTAGGAATACTTTTATCTTCTTGTAGCACAGCAGCAACAGGTGCAGCTCGAGGTCAATCAGCAAGCACTCAAGGTGGTGGATCAGCAAGTACAGCTCCAAAAGGAGCGTTTGATGATAAGATCGTTATTCAAACTGCACAAAATAGATTTTTTCCACTAATGCACGCATTTAGTCAAATAGTTGATCTATATAACAAGCAATTTGCTAACACTCCAGGATTTTTACCTGTTGAATTACAACAAAGTGAAATGACTAATGCTACAAGTGAAGCACAATTAACTAATAATGTTGTAGGAAGTATTCGCTCTAATTCGCCATTAGTACCAAACATTATTTTAGCTAACCTAAACTCAGCTTATCGAATTAATAGTTTTAATCGCTTATTAGATTTATCAAATAACCCAATTATTAACGAAAACTATTTCGATAGTGATATCTACAACAACTTTAATAAGATACCTGGTGCTACAGAAAATAGCGATAAAGTTTTTGCAATTCCATTTAACTTAACAACTACTGACAGTTTAGTATTTAATAAGCCTGTAATGAACTTGCTGTTCAAATTAGTTAAAGATGGTGGTGGAATGGTAGATGAAAATTCTGAAATCTATAAAGAACTTAAGATGGAAGAAGGTTCTATGGATAAGATTCCTGCTAATAAAAAATGGAAAAATCTAGAGGTTCAAAATAATCAAGTTTATAAAGATGTAAAGGTTAGTGATGATACCTTTTCAAACCTTGAATCAATGTTTGAATTTGCTAAGAAATTTACAGACGGTCTTAAAGTAAAAGCAAACCCAGAAGCTACAGGTCAACAAAAAGATCTAAAAGTATTTATGTTAGATTTTGGTCCAGCTGTTTATCAAAAATATCTGTGATCGAAATTAGGTAATTCAAGACAGTCTTGATTATGAAACCTTAAAGTTGAAAACAATCAATTTGATTTAGATTTTTCTAATCTAAGAAGAACTACTGATAAAAATACAATTGGAACCACTTACGATTTCTTTAAGAATAGCTATACAACTTTAGGATTAAACGATAATCAAGTTTTAAAATCAATTTATTTTGGAACTGGTGGAACATCTGATTGAACGTCATGAGATATTAGAACATATGATACAGCTTTCGGTATCGCTCCACATGTAGGATGAAACCAATCAGTTTTATCTCCTTTCACAATTAGAACGTTTAGAGCTAGTAGAGAAGCTGTTACTCAACAAGAAATCGATAACGCAAAAACTAACTTTGCACCAGCAAGTGATGTTTTATGAAAGACTCAATTAACTAAATTAGATAAAAGCAATCCAAATAGAAACACCTTCTGAATTGGAGGTTCATCTTTAGTTGGTATTTCAACTTCTAAACAAAGAGATGAACAAACTAAGAAATTCTTAGAATGATTATTCAATAATGACACCAGAATTAATGTGCCAGATTCTCCATTAAATAACCTATCAGTAAATCAAATCTTAAACAGTGTTTCTTCTTACGATTTAACTTCTAAAGAAGCTTTATCTGAAACAGCTCAAAAAGCACTTGAAGCTACTATTGCTAAAGAACAAACCGAAGTTGATAAAGTAAAAGGCAACCCAACTCCAGAAACATTCAGTAATCCCGACTGATCAAGAATTTATTTAAACAAGGGTGCTTTATCAAGTTTAACGGACTGATTAACATTCAAAAAAGAATTAACTTCGGATCCTTCTAATAACTCAATTGCTTTCATTCATACTGATGATACAGCAAATCGAATCCTATCTATTCTTAACGGTGCAGTTTCAGGAATTACGAGAGCACCTGAAGCAACAAATTTAACTAAAGAAAACCTACTAACTCAAATTAATGGTGCTTTAGGATCAACTAATTAATAGATAAAAATAATACTTTAACAATTATCAAGTATTTCATAGTATTTTCGCTAAGAAATGCTTGATATTTTTTTGTAAATAAAACAAATTTAACGGTAAAAACGATTCATTTTACAAAGAAATATTACCAATTATTAAAGACATATTATTTGTCATTTTTAAAATAATTTTGTCGAAGAGTCATTCATTGAGATCCTAAATTTAATAAATTAAATTATCTCCATCTTCAATCCATACATTAGTTAAGACCCTTTGAAAAATGTTGCAATTTTCACATCACTGATTAATTTATTTTTCAATACTAGTTATAAAAAATATTGATTTCTGGGTAACCAATAATTTTCATATCAAGTTTTTATATGACCGAACGAACAATTAGAGGAGTAAAGTAAAAGGAGGAAAATAAGATTAAATATAAATTTAATCTAAAAATAAGATAGGAAAAATTAATGAGAAAAAGAAATAAATTTTATATGTATTCCATTGCAGCTTTAAGCTCATTGGGAATATTTCTATCGTCATGTACTGGAGCAGCACGAACTGCACCAAAAGGAGAATTTGACGATAAAGTTGTAATTCAAACTGCACAAAACAGATTCTATCCATTAATGGCAGCATTTAGCCAATTAGTTGATCTATATAATAAAGAACACGCTAATACACCAGGTTTTTTACCTGTTGAATTACAACAAAGTGAAAAGACCAATGCTTCTAGAGAATTACAATTAACTAATAATGTTGTAGGAAGTATTCGTTCTAATTCACCATTAGTGCCAAACATTATCTTAGCAGATTTAAATGCAGCTTATGAGATTAATAGATATAATCGTCTATTAGATTTATCTAATAGTCCAATTATTAACGCTAACTATTTTGATAGCGATCTTTACAATAACTATAACAAAGTTACTGGATCTGATCAAAATGGTAATAAAGTTTATGCTATTCCTTTTAACTTAACAACTACTGATGGTTTAGTATTTAATAAACCTGTAATGAGTTTAATCTTTGACATGGTAGAAAAAGGTGGTGGAACTGTTGATAAAACTTCTGCAACCTACAAAGAGCTTCATCTAGATAATTACATGACTAAATTAGCAAATAAAAAGTGAAGCGATTTGATGGTAAAAAGTGCAGATGTTTATAAAGATCTGTCTGTTAATGATAAGACGTTTTCAAACCTAGAATCAATGTTTGAATTCTCTAAAAAATTTACCGATGGTTTACAACTAAAATCTAATCCAACTGTTACTGGCCAACAAAACGATTTAAAAATCTTTATGATCGATTATGGTTCAACTATTTATCAAAAATATCTGTGAGCTAAATTAGGTAATTCTAAAGAATCTTGATTGTGAAATCTAAAATTAGACGGTAACCAATTCGATTTAGATTTCTCTAACATAAGAACACCTGAAAAACAAAAGATAATTGGTGACACTTACGATTTCTATAAGAACAATTACACATCATTAAACTTAAATGATAAACAACTATTAAAATCAATTTATTTTGCAACTAATAGAGGAAACGATTGAGCTGGATCAAATATTAGAGACTTTGATACAGCCTTTGGTATTGCTCCTCAAGTAGCATGAAACCGTACAGTTGTATCTCCTTATGTAATTAATAGATATAGAGATGATGCTAATAAACCTGTTACTCAACAAGACATTAATAACGCTCTAGCAAAATTCCCAGCTGAAAACGAAGTTTTATGAAAAACTCAAGTAACTAAGTTTGATCAAAATAATCTAAATAAAAACACATTCTGGATCGGGGGATCTTCTTTAATTGGGATCTCAACTTCTCAACGAAGAGACGAACAAACTAGAAAATTCCTAGAATGATTATTCAATAACGATACTAAGATCAATGTACCTGATTCTCCACTTTACAATCAATCAATAAATCAGATTTTAAATACGGTTTCTTCTTATGTTTTAACTTCTAAGCAAGCTTTATCTACACAAACAGAACAAACACTTAAAGATAACATTGCTAAAGAACAAGCTGAAGTTGATAAGATTAAAGACAAACCAACAGTAGAAAACTACAATAATAAAGACTGATCAACAATCTATTTAAACAAAGCATCTTTAGCTACACTACAAGACTGATTAACATTTAAATCAGAATTAACTAAAGATCGTACTAATAATTCAATTGTGTCTATTAACACAAATGATAAAGCTAATGGAATTCTATCTATTATAGATGGTGCGATTTCAGGAATTACTGCATCAGAACAACCATCTAATTTAACTAGAGAAAATCTACTTAAACAGATTAATGATGCTTTAGGTCCAAATAATTAATAGAGCAAAATAACACTTAAACATTTATCAAGTATTTCATAGGATTTTTACCTAAGAAATACTTGATATTTTATTTAGAAAAATAAGAGGAATTTACGGTAAAAATGGATAATTTTAGTAAATAAATTTGATATGAGAAAAGGCTAATTCTTTTTACAATCATGTTTATTAATAAGAATGAAAATTAAATGTACAGTTTCAACTCAATCGTATTTAAATCTATAGTAAAGACTTTTAGAAGACCATAAAAATTCAACAACAAAAGAACTATTAATATTGAGTTAAATGACTGTTTTAAATCAAAACACTATTTTTAAAAATTATCATTAATAATACTTGATGGAAAAGTTACTCAATAATAAATAACTAAGAATAGGAAGCATAAATGATAACAATTAAATACACCATTGAAAACGAAGGTAATTACACCTTAAAAAAGGCATATGATGGTGATGGTGGATATGATATTCAAATACCAAACGATTTAACTATTGAATCATTAGAAACCAAAATCATTGATACAGGAGTTATCTTTGAATTACCTCATAATATTCATGCTCAATTTATGGTGAGAAGTTCAGTAGCTAAAAAAGGAATTATTCTAGCTAACACGATAATTGATAGCAATTATCGTGGACATACATTCTTAATAATTACTAACGCTAGTAAAACTACTCAACACTTTAGTGCTGGAGATAGAATCGCAAGCGTAATGTTTATTGATACTAGAACTATAGATGCAAATATTAAACTAGATAAGGTGTTACCAGATGAAATAAACAAAATAACTTCTAGATCTGATAAAGCATTTGGGTCTAGCGGAAAATAAATAATTGATTTAAAAAAATATAAAGAAAAATCGGCAAAAATGCCGATTTTTTGTTTTTAATATGACTTTTATTGTTTCTAAACTATAACGGGTCTTTCAAATAAATTGGTTTAATATTTTCTAGTTCTGTTAATTCAAAATTGTTGATGTTATTGATTAAGTTTTCAAAAATATCTACGTTAGTGAAATTTTTGAAAAGGGAAAGATCATTATTCTTTTTGCATAAGTTTTCATATTCTTCATCATCTACGATTTTTATCGTTCCTACGTTGCCACGATAAATACTTACATATTGCTTATTTGATTTAGCATCAATACATGAAATTCCTTCTCCATAAGGAACTTGAATCTTAAGATTTGAAATCGTATAGACTTCTAATGATGGATCAACTGTCTTTCATGTTTTGGCTATATTTGTTCCAACTCTTACCCCACTAAATGAACCTGGTCCAAGTGTTACATAAAGTTTTCTAATCGATTTAGTTTTAATCTTATGTTCTGCTAAAAAATCTTCGATTTTACTAATTACAATATCAACTAAATTCTTATGGATTTCAATAGAAGTGTAATAATAGATCTCTTCTTTTTCACTATCAAAGATAGCAAGATTGATCTTATCTAAACAAGTGTCGATAAATAAAGAATATTTCTTTAACATACTAATTATCAAATAGTCCTTTTAGTTCTTGGTTTAGGTCAAGATGAACATCGAATAGTTTTTTCATAAAAACTTCATCAGGTTTTACTTCAAAGAATAACGGTACGTTAGTTGTTGGGTGAGTCAGTTCTAATTGATAAGCATGTAAAAACTGCTTATAATCAGTTCTTTGTTCTCCTTTAACTCCGTATAGTGGATCGTTAACAATATTATGTTTGATGAAATCCATGTGAACACGGATTTGGTGAGTTCTACCTGTTAATAACTCACATTTGATTAGTGCATACTTCTTATTTTGATCAAGTACGTAAATCTTTGTAATCGCGTTCTTAGGGTTTTTGGTGTTTTCAACCCCAAACTTTAAATCATGATCTTTTAGATAACCGATTGGTGCATCAATTACAGCTCTTAATTCATTAAACGGATAATGAACGATCGCTAAATAATAACGCTTCATTGTTCTTTTAGTTATCTGTTCTTGAATTTTTTCAAGCGCTTTAAAGTTCTTTGTAGCAACAATTAAACCCGTTGTATCTTTATCTAATCGGTGAGCCAAATAAACCTTTTGTTTATTGTTGTGATACATCAAACAATTCAATAAAGTATCAGGTTCATTATGAGTTGTTGGATGAGACAACATATTAGTTTCTTTATTAACAATAATTAGATCATCGTCTTCATAAACGATATCTAATTTTTTGTTAAAAGGTAAGATCTCATTACTTACTTTATTAAAGATACTTTCATCATATTCAAGTTCAACTACATCGCCAACTTTAAGAACAAAATTGTTCTTATTTACCAGTTTTTTATTAACTTTAACTAAATCATTAAGAATTAAAAATGATGTCTTATTCCTAGATAAATCTAGGTTATAAGTTAAGAAGATATCTAAACGAATTTTTTCGCTATCGTTATTAACAAAAGTATGTTTAGGCATTGTTTTCTACTTGTTTACACTTCTTAGTGTAATAGCACTTTTCATTGAAACGTGAACAAGCTAGAAAACTAACTTGTTTGTCGTCAACTTTTTTAATCATTTCATTTTTACAGATTAGACAGTTTTCTTCGTTTTCTACAGAGATTGGTTTAGCATTATTAATTAGATCAATGTATTCACACTGTTCATTTGAACAAATCACTTCTTTTTCATGAATCATCATTTTATGATCACAAAAAACACATTTGTGATCATCTCATTGATTTCATTTACTGCGTTCTTGTTCAGGAACGCTCTTTCAGCCATGAAGTTGTTTGTTAGTTGTTGAACTTGACTTCTTATATTTATTCTTTAAATCCATGAAGACATCTACAACAAACATGACAAAGATTAAAACAAACCCTGTAACAATACAGATATCAGAGAAGTTAAAAATTGCTGATGATTTAAAGAATTGGAAATAGTCTAAAACTGAATTGTTTTCAACCATTCCATTACTTAAAGTAATTGGAATTGATCGATCAATCACATTTCCCAACCCACCAAATGTGATTAAGGGTAACAATCCAATTAAGGCTTTATTTTTGGAAAAAATAAAGGTAATCAAAAAGATGATTGTTAATAAGATCTGTAACAAATAAGGTACAACAGGATTTTGATTAAATAAAGAAAACCCAACACCTGAATTGGTAATCACATTAATCGTGATAAACCCATTAGATGAAGTATATCCAATCCCCAGTTTTAAGAAATAATCCCTTAAAACAAAAACAATTAATAAGATAACAAATCCCATTAGTACTAGAATGGGATATTTGATCTTGATTAGTTGTTTGGTATTTGCAGCCTTGAACTGTCTAATTAGTGTATCTTTAGTTTTACTAAGATATCTTTTAAAAGTATACATGGCAAGATTTTAAAATATTTTGATTTTAAAATATATAATTACCTTTTTTATAAATGTTAAAATATTATCAATATTATGTGAGATAGAGCTATCTTTAGAGCAGTTTTGTCTCTAATGATGGTGATGATATAAATGAAAAAAAATATTAAAAGACAAATCAGAATCGCTGCAATAGTTGCCACTGGAGTTGATGATTTAGAATTGATCATTCCAACAGATCTATGAAGAAGAGCTAGATTTATTGTTGACTACATTTCAATTGAAAAAAAGAATAGTGTTACTTTAGCACAAGGAACATCAATTAAGTGTGGATTGACAATTGATAAGTCTAACTTAATGCAATACAATGCGATTTATCTACCAGGAGGGTTAGGTTGTAAACGTTTTGGTGATGACCAAAAGTTAACTCATTACTTAAGTAAGTTTAATGAAAAAGACCAAACTACTCCACGCTATATTTTAGCGATTAACGAATCACCAGTAATTCTTAAAAACCTAGGTTTATTAGATAACAAAAAAGTAGTAGCTAATAAAGAACACAAAGATATCATTGGATCTAATTTTGATTCAAAAGTAAATGTGTTGTTGTCTGATAATATCATAACTGCAAGAGCAACTGGTCACGCAATGGATTTTGCGATTGAAACAGTTAAGATATTAGCAACTAAAAAAGAAGCTGATGATTTAGCTAAGATGATTTCTTACCAAAGATAGAAATCGTCTTTTTTATCTGATAACGAATTAAGAAAAATATGAACCATATGTATGGTTCATATTTTTATTTGTTGTTGTTAATTCTACTTCTCAAAAGTTGGATCAACGTTTTTAATAAAACTTGACATCAGTTGATAAAATTCTTGTGGGTGTTCGTAAAAAGGTAAGTGGCCTGAGTTTTCAATAAAAGCAAACTGAATATTTGGATTTAACGCTTTGATGTGGTTATAAGAATCATTTGGAATCACAATCTGATCTTCTTTACCAAAGATGATTAACATTGGTTTAGTAGTACTCTTATAACCAATATCACTTAGTTGACTCATCTCTTCTAGAACTCTGATTTCTAATAATGGTTTTAGTGATTCTCTACGTTCTTTATCCATATTAAATTCAGCTACTGCCATTTCATCCATCTTGCCTTGGAATTCTTTAACAGGATCAAAATAAAGCAGGTAATAAAGTTGTTTCATTCCTTCAGGACTTTCAGGACTCAATTTTGAGATATTATCAAGATTACTTAAAATTGATCCATTAGCTGGAGCTTCTAGAATACTTAACTTAATTCTTTCAGGAATTAAGCTATTCATAATAGCAGACAACCCCCCACCCATTGAGTGACCAATTAGGATTACATCTGTAAGATCGTGTTTTTCAAAATAAGCTTTGATTACCTGAGAAAAATAAGCAATTGATAATTGACTTGGATCATAGATTTTGCTCTCACCATGACCAGGTAGATTTAGTGCATAAAAACTGCAATTATCATAGTGTTCTCACAGTTTTCTTTTTATCTTAAAATTAGAACCAAACCCATGTAAAAACACCATTTTGTGTTTTGCATTGGGTCTGATTAACTCCATGCTTTCGATTTGTGATAGATCAATTTGATACGACATACTGTTTTCTTTTCTAAGGTAATTTTACACCCTTTTATTTTTATTTTATGTTATTATCTTAAAATGCTTTAGGTTATCTACTGTAGATACCAATTTTTTAGATGCCTAAATGTTAATTTCGGAGTTCGTTCGTGAAAAAAAACTCGGCCTTTCAAAACACCCAATACTCGCCAAAAGTAGTTAGAAGAGACTATTCAAAAGTTCATAATAAATATAACCCCTTAAATTTACCAGGGATTCAAGTAAATGCTTATAAGCAGTTTCTTGAAAAAGAATTAGAAGAGATCATCGGATCATATTTTCCGATTAAATCACCTAACGGAAAATATTCTGTGGAATTCCACGGAATGAAGTTATTAGATCCTCAGATCACTAAAGAAGAAGCTAGTGCAGAATCTAAGACTTATGATGCTAGCTTGTATGTTAATTTATCGTTAGTTAACCACCAAACTGGTACAGTTAAAAAGATCAGTAAAAAATCAGCTAAATCTAAAGCTGAAGGGATTTATTTTGCTGATATTCCATTGATGACTGAAAACGGTGCTTTCATTGTTAATGGGATTGAAAAGTTTGTGGTTGCTCAGATCGTAAGATCACCAGGTGCTTACATCTTAAATAAATCTCAAGTTAAATTATCTAACTCAAGAAAACGTAATCAAGAAGGTTATATCTGTGAAGTATTCCCTTCAAAAGGTACTTTAATGTTATTCTATATTGCTGAGAACAAAGACTTTGTTCAAGCAGTAGTGCGTGATGTGGGTGGTGAAAGTGCTAAAGTATTTTCAATTACCACATTACTAAAAGCATTTGGTTTAAGTGAGATTAAGATTAAGGAAATCTTTAGTAATAATGATTACATCTTAAGATCATTAGAATCTGAGTTTTATAATGAGAAACAAATTCTTAATGAAGCTGATATCGCGCAATTAATTCGCGATATCGAATCTGATCGAATTAGTAAAGTTAAATCTTTACCAATCGATCAAAAATGAAAGAATTTAGTTTTAGATTGATACAAACTTAATCAAGAAAAACAAGAACTAGTAAATTCTTCTAATCCAAATCCTGTTAAGATTGAGTCTTTAAACACTCATATTGGTGTTGTGTTAAGAAAACTAATCTGTGAAAAGGCTGCTAAACACGTAATTCAAGAACTTTCAATCTCAACAAGAAGTCTTGATAACGTTTCTCAAAAAGAAGAGATCTCTTACCAATCAATCTTATTGCAACACTTCTTCCAAAAGAAACGTTATGATTTATCTTCAGCTGGAAGACACAAATTTGTTCGTAAACTAAGAGTATCTGAACGTTTATACCAAAGAACAATTGCTCAAGATATTAAAGATATCGATGGTAATGTTGTGATTAAGCAAGGGACATTGATGCTTAAAGAACAACTTGATCTATTCAAACGTTTATCTAAAGAAAAACGTTTAGATATTATAAAACCAATCGATTTCATTAATCCAGAATTAAATACGCAATTTACAGATGTAAATACGTATGAAGAAGTTGAAATCTACGTAAATAACGATCTAAGAAATGAAACTACCCAAATTATTGGGATCGATGGATCGAATGAATCGATTGAAACTTTAACGTTGTCTGATTTAATCTCAATCGTTTCATATATTGTTAACTTACCTCACAATATTGGTCTATATGATGATATTGATCATTTAGGTAATAAGCGTTTAAAACTAATTAACGAATTATTAAAATCTAAAGTTCAAACCGGAATGATGCGGATTGAAAAATACATCAAAGATAAGTTACAAACTGCAGATGGTAATAATAAGTTAGCAGATTCAGATGTTGAAGGTGATGTTGATGCTGAACTTGCATCTAAGAGTGGAAATGATTTAACTGTTAAATCAGTTATTAATCCAAAACCATTCCAAATCGTGATTAAAGATTTCTTTAACACTCACCAATTAACTCAATTCTTAGATCAACAAAATCCATTATCTGAATTAACTAATAAAAGAAGAATTTCAGCAATGGGTCCAGGGGGGATTTCTCGAGAAGACCCTAACCTAGATATCCGTGACGTTCACTATTCTCACTATGGAAGAATCTGTCCGATTGAAACCCCTGAAGGGATGAACATCGGTTTGATTATGTCATTAGCGTTTTATGCAACGATTGATAAGAACGGGTTCTTAATGACTCCTTATCTAAAAGTTGAAAACGGTAAGATAACTGATAAAGTTGAACACTTAACCGCATTAAGAGAAGACGAGTATATTATTGCTGAAGCTTCTTCTTATATGGATGTTGCTAAAGATGGAACGATCAATAATGAAAAGATTATTGCAAGATATCGTTCGTCTCAAGATATGTATGATCCTAAACAAGTGGATTATATTGACGTTTCTCCTAAACAAGTTGTATCAGTTGCAGCATCATTAATTCCGTTCTTAGAAAACGATGACTCTTCTCGTGCATTAATGGGTGCAAACATGCAGCGTCAAGCTACTCCTTTATTAAGACCTTATTCACCACTTGTAGGAACTGGTGTTGAATATAAGATTGCAAATGACTCTGGAATGTTGGTAACAGCTAAAAACCCAGGTACTGTAACTTATGTTGATGCTAGTAAGATTACTGTTAAAGGTGAAGATAATAAGTCAACCGATTACAACTTATTAAAGTTTGTTAAATCTAATAAGAACACTTGTTATAACCAATCACCAATCGTTGCTGTTGGTGATAAAATCCAAGCTAACCAAGCACTAGCTGATGGTCCATCAATGAAAAATGGTGAGATTGCATTAGGTCAAAACGTTTTAGTTGGGTTTACTACTTGAAGTGGTTATAACTATGAAGACGCGGTGATTATCTCTGACCGTTTATTTAAAGACGATGTTTATTCATCAATTCATATCGATGAATACACAATCGAATGTTTAAGAACGAAAAACGGTGATGAAGAAATTACTAGAGATATTCCTAATATTTCAGAATCAGCTAAACGCTACCTTGATGAAGAAGGTGTGATCATGGTTGGGGCTGAAGTTAAAGAAGGTGATATTTTAGTTGGTAAAACTTCACCTAAAGGTCAAGTTGAATTAACTCCTGAAGAAAAATTAATTCAAGCAATCTTAGGTGATAAAGCTAAACAAGTACGAGAATCTTCACTAAAAGTACCAAATGGTGGTGATGGAATTGTTGCTGGTATCAAACGATTTAGTATTGCTAATGGTGATGAACTTGAAGATGACGTTCTAGAACTTGTTAAAGTTTATGTTGTTCAAAAACGTAAGATTCAAATCGGTGATAAGGTAGCGGGAAGACACGGTAACAAAGGGATTATTTCTAAGATCGTTGCTCAAGAAGATATGCCTCACCTTGAAGATGGAACTCCGCTAGATATCTTACTAAACCCACTAGGGGTGCCTAGCCGGATGAACATCGGTCAGATCTTTGAATTACACTTAGGTTATGCAGCTAGAGAATTAGCTAAGAATAAGCTAATTGAAGCTTGTTTTGATAATAAGCTAGCAGCTGAAATCGACACTGTCTTTGGTTTAGAAAAATCTAAAACTCGAAGCTTAATCAAAAACCTAGTTGAACACATGAAATCAATCGGTGTAACAAGTTATGCTCAAGCTAAAGATCGTGTTCGAACAATTGATATTGATATCGTATTAAAACAATTAGGTCTAACTTATGATGATTTAGCATTTAAGATTGCTACACCAGTGTTTGAAGGTGTTAATATGGATGATCTTAAAGCGATCATGTCTGAAGCTGGAATCGACCCTGATAAAACTGAAGGTAAGTTTAAACTGATCGATGGACGAACAGGTGAACCATTTGAAAAACCAATCTCAGTTGGAATCATGTACATGTTAAAACTTGACCACATGGTTGATGATAAGATTCACGCAAGAGCTGTTGGACCATACTCTAAGATTACCCAACAACCACTTGGTGGTAAGTCACAAAATGGGGGTCAAAGATTTGGGGAAATGGAAGTGTGAGCACTTCAAGCTTATGGTGCTGCGCACAACTTAAGAGAGATCTTAACGATCAAATCTGATGATGTTAGAGGTAGAAACATGACCTATAACGCGATCGTTAAGGGTCTAAGTATTCCAGAACCTGGTGTTCCTGAATCATTTAAGTTATTAACTAAAGAACTGCAAGGTTTAGGTATGACACTTAATGTGTTATACGATGATGATTCAATCGAAAACATTAATAATATCTCTGTAGTTGATGAAAGTCTTGAACCTAAAACCCACGATGCCGAATTTGACACATTTACTTTGGATGACTACAACGACGATAACTTCTAATATATAGGAGCAATTATATAGATATGGATAAGCTAAATAAAAAAAATAAAAACAAACGAATTCGTGGTTTACAAATCTCGATTGCTTCAGCTGAAGAGATGAGATCTTGATCTCATGGTGAAGTAAAAAAACCTGAAACAATTAACTACAAATCATTAAAACCTGAAACTGACGGTTTATTTGATGAAGCAATCTTCGGACCAGTTAAAGACTTTGAATGTGCTTGTGGTAAGTATAAAAAGATCAAACACCGTGGTCGTACTTGTGAAAAATGTGGTGTTGAGATTACTGAATCAATCGTAAGAAGAGAACGCATGGGTCATATTGATCTAGCTGTTCCAGTAGCTCACATCTGAATGACCAAAGAATTACCTTCACCTTCAAAGATTTCATTAGTATTAGATGTTTCTTATAAAGAAGTTGAAGAAGTAGTTTATTTCGTAAACTACATCGTTTTAAATCCTGGTAATTCAGAAAACCCAGTATTTAAGTTTAAAGAAGTTGTTGATCTATCAGGTAAGGGTTCTAAATCTGCACGGATTAAACTACGTAAAGTTTTACGTGAAATTAAAGACAAACACCAAGCTGATAAACACTCAATTGTTTATAAGAGAGCGTCTGATTATTACAACAAATTAAAAGAATCTCACCTTCCATTTTCAATCGATGAAGTTGCTAAATTCATCGAAGTTCACACTGGAATTAGATTAGGAATTGGTGCTGAAGCGATCTTAGAATTACTTGAAGGTGTTGATCTTCAAAAAGAATACGATCTAATTAATGAAGAATTAAATTCTTATTCTAAAGATATTAAGGCTAATAAAGAAGATCAAAAAGTTAAAAGAGCACTTCGTAGACTTGAAACAATCAAGTGATTAAAAGAGTCTGGAATTAAAGCTTCTAATATGATCTTAAAGGTGATTCCAGTAACTCCTCCTGACACTAGACCGATCATTCAATTAGATGGGGCAAGATTTACAACAAGTGATATTAATAACTTCTATAGACGAATCATTATTCGTAATGAACGTTTAAAGAAGATTATTGAACTACGTGCACCTTCAGTAATTCTTAATAATGAAAAAAGAATGCTTCAAGAAGTGGTTGATGCATTATTTGATAATGCTTCAAGAAAAAAACCAATTACAGCAAAAGATAAACGTCCACTTAAATCATTAACTGACCGCTTAAAAGGTAAACAAGGTTTATTCAGACAAAACCTATTAGGTAAACGGGTTGACTATTCTGGTCGTTCAGTTATTGTAATTGGTCCAGAACTTAAGATGTATGAAGTTGGGATTCCAGCGCCAATGATCTTAAAATTATTCAAACCATTCATTATTCGTGAATTGATCATGCGCTTTAATGAAGATGGTCAAGAGATCAAACCGATTGCACCAAATATTAAGATTGCTGAACAAATGATTGCTCAAAAATCTGAACGTATTTGAGATATCGTTGATAAAGTAATTAAAGAAAGACCAGTTTTATTAAACCGTGCACCAACATTACACCGATTAGGGATTCAAGCTTTTGAACCTAAGATTGTTGATGGTAAAGCAATTCGATTACACCCATTAGTAACAACTGCATTTAACGCCGACTTTGACGGTGACCAGATGGCAGTTCACGTGCCGATTTCTAAAGAAGCTGTTGCTGAAGCAAGAGCTATCATGTTAGCTTCTTGACACATTTTAGGTCCTAAGGATGGTAAACCAGTAGCTACTCCTACTCAAGACATGGTGTTGGGTAATTACTACTTAACGACTGAAAAACGTAATGAAAAAGGTGAAGGTCAAATCTTCTCTGACTTTGATCAAGTTATTTTAGCTTATGAAGCTAAGCAAGTTTCAATTCACGCTTTAATTGGTTTATCAACTAAATGTTTAAGTAAAAAACCGTTTGCTAAACAAGGAATCATAATTACCACTGTTGGTAAGGCGATCATGAACTCAATTATGCCTGAAGAGATGCCTTATCTAAACGATGGTGATAACTTATTAACATTAGATGAATCTAATATCGTTTTTGCTGGTGAAGATTTCAACAAAAAACTAGCAAAACGACCAATTTACAAACCATTTGGTAAGAAGACATTATCTAAGATTATTGAAATTCTTTATAAGAATTTCCCACTACAAAAAGTGCCTCAAGTTCTTGATAAGATCAAAGAATTTGGGTTCAAATACTCAACTCTATCATCAACTACAATCTCTGTATTTGATATCCCAAGATATGATAGCAAGCAAGAATACATTACTAAAGCTAATGAGATGATTGCAAAACTTAAACACATGTATCAAAAAGGATTACTTACTGATGACGAACGTTATACTAAAGTAATTCGTTTATGAGCTGATGTTAAAGATAACGTATCTAACGATATTAAAGAGATCATTACCCGTCCTGAATATAAAGAAAACTCAATCGTGGTAATTGCCGACTCTGGTGCACGGGGTAATATCTCAAACTTCACCCAGTTATTTGGGATGAGAGGATTGATGTCTAAGTCATATAACTATGACCAAAAGATTAAATCTCAAGTAATTCGTGATACGATTGAAGTTCCGATTAAACACTCATTTATTGAAGGGTTAACAATTAATGAATACTTCAACTCTTCTTATGGGGCACGTAAAGGGATGACTGATATTGCGATGAAAACATCAAAATCTGGTTATATGACTAGAAAACTAGTTGATGCAGCCCAAGAAGTAATCATTAATGATTCTGACTGTAATACTGATAAAGGGATTGTTGTATCAACAATTACCAACTCTTTAGATGGTGGGATTGTTGAAACACTAAGTGAAAGAATTGTTACTAGATATACGATCGACCCAATTTATGATGAAAAAACTGGTGAATTATTAGTAGGTGCTGATACGTTAATTACTAGTGAATTAGCTGAAAAGATTGCTAAATCTAACGTTACTAAAGCACTAATTCGTTCACCGATCTATTGTCAATCAATTAAAGGGTTATGTCAAAAGTGTTTTGGTAATGACTTAACAACTAATGATCTTGTTCAAATTGGTACTGCAATCGGGGTGATTGCTGCCCAATCAATCGGTGAACCTGGTACTCAGTTAACCATGAGAACGTTCCATACCGGGGGTGCTGCGAACGAAGGTAACATTACTCAAGGCTTTGAAAGATTAAAACAGATCTTTGATGTAGTTTCACCAAAAGAATGAGAATTAGCAACGATTGCTGAAAATGAAGGGGTTGTTGAATCAATTACTTCAGATGCTACTGCTAGAATCATTCGAATTAAAACTAGACTTGAAGCTGAAGAATACCGTGTTCCATTAGATGCGATTATCTCAGTTAATGTAAAAGATCAAGTTTATCCAGGTTCAAAACTAACTGAAGGTTCAATTGATATCAAGCACTTATTAAGAGTTGCTGGTATTGAAACCGTAAGACAATACTTCTTAGAAGAAGTACAAAAAGTTTATCGTTTACAAGGGATTGAAATTGCTGATAAGTACGTTGAAGTAACGATTAGACAATTAACGAACAAACTTCAAGTAATCGATGTTGGTGATTCAACTTACTTCGTTGGTCAAACTGTTGACATCAACAAGTTTAGAAAAGAAGTGACCAACATGTTGATTGCCAACAAGCGTCCACCAGTAGCAATTAACCAAGTATTTGGTCTAGATGAAGCTCCTGCTAAAACTGGTTCATTCTTATCAGCTGCTTCATTCCAAGACACCAAAAAGATTCTTACTGACGCTGCTGTAAAAAACCAAATTGACTACTTAGTTGGTCTGAAAGAAAACGTGATCTTAGGTAACTTAATTCCAGCTGGTACTGGATTTATGAGCTCTGAAGAGATCATTAAAGCTGGTGAAGAAGCTTTAGAAAAAGAATATTAAAATCGACTTTAATCCATAAATATTCTTATATTTATGGGTTTTCTTTTATTCCCAACGAATAAAATACCTAGTGTATAATTAGAACTATTAAATAATTTGATGGACTTTTATTAATGAAGAAAAAGACAAGGTTAATCGTTACTTTTGGACTTAGTTTATCATTAATTGGTACTGTTGCAGCTGGTACAGGAGTTACCCTATACAAAAAACAGCAAGAAGCAGAAAGAAGATTAATTAATAAACAAAGTGATATTAGCACTCGATCAGGTTCTCAACCTGGTCAAGCTATGGCCCAAGGTATTCTAGATGACAAAATTGCTCATCAAGCCGAATACAAAGCCAACGAAAGTAACGATTCTGGATTAGCTTTAATTAATAAACCTAATCTGCAAAAAAATCGTGATCTATTTGTTGCGAGTCATACGATTCAAAGACAATTAGATGCACTAGTTGCTAGAAAAGTCAATGCTTCAAATAATCAGATTATTGAATCAGACGTCTCTAGTTATTTAATTAGCTTATATGATCGCAATGATAAGATGTTTAGTTTTTTCAAAGAACGCCTAAACATTCGATCACATAATAGTCCTGATTTCTTATCATTATCAATTGATGCTGCTTATCAAATTAAGAATGAAGCAGAACAACCAAAAGATCTTTGGATCAATAATAAAAAATTATCGATCAATTCTAAAACAACTTTAGAATTGTCAATCTATACAGATAAGAATCCTGCTTTTTTAAAAAAAGCTAATGTTTTCTTAACCGATGATTACAAGCTTAACTGATCACTTGATAAGATTTATTTCAACATCAAATCACTTGATGGTGCTTATAGTGAAAGTTGATCATTAAATAATTTTGTTTTTAATCCAACTGATTCTGCTCTAAATGCTAAAGTTAATCAAGTAAAGATTGGTTATTCAGAATATGATGCGATTGATAACTTTGTTGGAACTAATAAATTATTAAATACAAGAGTTAATCAAGCGGTATTAAAAGATTCATTACGTCGTAACTTTGAAGATAAATTTAATTTAGCTAAAAAGTATGCAGGTTATGCTTACCAATTTAGTAAGTGAGTAATTAATAATCGTACTAAAGCATTTAATCTAACTAACTTCATTCAAGATAATGTTCAAACCTTAACTGATATTATTATCTATGGATTACAAGAAGGATTAAAAACTAATGAAGTTACTAAATTAAGACCATTAGTATTTGATCTATTAACTTCTTATTCAGCTAATAAACAATCTAAATCACTTTATCGGATTATTCTTGAATACAAGAATTTAATTATTAACTTTTTAACTAACACTAAATTAGTTAATATTAGTGCTTATGAGAATTTAATTGATAACTTCTTTAATTCGATTGATCAAAAAAATCCAGCTAAAGCTGAAATCGAATTTAGGGATAAAGTGATTGAATTCATTCCAACAATTAAAGAACTTGTTAAAGAAGACAGCCCATTCTATCCTTATATTGAATTAGTTGTTAAGATCTTATCAACACCTAAACCTTATTTCATTGATTCGATCATTAAAGATCCAACTGTATTTAAAGCAATTTTAGATTTTTCATATAATCGGGTGTTGAATATCTTTAATGATCCACTTAAGGGATTATTAGTTAATAGTAAGAATTCGATCTTTGCCTTATTAATGGATAATAACAAACGATCGTTTAATGATCTATTAGTTAATTTCTTTGTTGATGATTTCAAAGCGATCTTTGCATTGTTAAAAACATTTAATATTAGTTTTAATTTAACTAATCCAACAACCAAGTTCTTCTTTGATACTTTTGTACTAAACAATAGTTTAATTAAAGGAGCTGCTGGAAGAGATGCAATCATCTCAGTTGCAAGTGATTTAATTGAATTAATTAGTCCTCAAAATTTAGCTAAGATTACTTTAACTCCACTAAAGACTAACCAAACCAATAACATTCAGTTGATCTCAACTGCTAATGAATTAAAAGTAGCAAACCTAGATTATGGTTATTCACTAAACCTTAATCATATTGTGATTAAGAATTCAACAATTAGAAAGTTACTTAACTTAATTCCATCATCATTAACGATCCAAAATGTATTAAACCAATTTGTTAATGATAAAAGCTTTAATAAAGCTGCTGATCAAGCACTACAAGAAGCTAAAAAGATCAGCGGTGCTGGACTTGCATTATATGGTGAATATAACTTTAAAGTAGAAGTTATCCGTAACTTAAGAACATTGATGTCTCAGATTGCTAATGTTAATGTTAAGCAATTAATTACGGAATTAATCTATGGTAATGTTAACTTTAATGATAAAGAAGATTTCGTTAATTTAAATGGAGCAATCAAGATCTCAATTAGAGGTAATAATATCCAAGTGTTACCTTCTTATAGTGAACTTGATAAGCAAACAATTTTTGATTATCAATTATTAGGAATTACTAAAGAGATTGATCTATCTGATTTAGTTAATAAGTCAAAATTATTAACTGAAACTTATACTAATCCAAAACCATTAATTCCTTATCAAGATTTATCTAAAAAACTATTTAATTTAACTCGATCGTTTTATCAATCATTTAAAGGAACTTTAAATACTCAACCAGTTCGGATCATGGATAATCTAGTATTAAAATTTGGTCAAACAATCGTTTTAGATCAAAGAAATGAAAAGAACCGTGTGGTTAGAAATGCTTATGATCCTAATTTAGCAATTGTTGATCTATCGACTCAAAAAGGGTTAGAGATCACAAAAGATGATGCGACTAAAAACTGAGTTCTTTCAGATAAGAACAATATCGTTATTGATTCTCAAACATTAGGTAAATTTAACGATTTAATCAAACCGATTGGAATTCCAAGCCGATACTTAGTTCAAGCAATCCGCCCATTCAGTACTGGTGAATTAAAAGGATCATTAGGTCTTGACTTTAGTTTAAGTGTTTTATTCTTAAAGATTAATATTCCAGTTAAAGTTAACTTATCAATCGAACAAAGAATTCTAGAATACGATCTATTAGCACCATATAATGTGGCTAATGATGATGGTAAAAATAACGTTAAATTCATTAACAAAGTAGCTAAACACTGAGAAAAAACAATCTTTAATTTTGGTGCTTAGAATTTTAGAAGCATTATCGTTGTTTTATCGACAAAAACAAATTATAATAAACAGATAAGGCAATAATCAGATTTCTGATCGATAAAAATTAGTCAATTATGAACCAAAACAAGAAGAATATTCCACCAAAAAGACCGCTTGTTAAGAATAAGGGGATTGATTTAGACGACTTTTTATCTGAAGAAATTGCCGTTTTAGATAAGTTTCAGTCAAATAGAGCTAAAAAACCTCAACCACTTTTATTAGAAGATAAAAGTTCTACTTCTAATAAAAAGACTAAAAGACCTGTTCTATCTAGACCAGGTGATAATAAACCTAAACTTAAAAAAACTAAGATCGTAATTACTGATCCTAGAATCTTAAAAAGACGTAGTCGATTATTAACAATTGGTGTTAGTTTAATCGGATTTGGAATTACAGGTCCATTATTATCGTTTGCGATCTTAAACAATCTTGATAAACAAACTGATCAATCAACACCATTAACAAGAAGTGCTGATACAACGATTGATAGTTTGCAACCAACAACACCTCAATTTGCTCACGATAACAGATTACCTGCTTTTTATAATTCGTTTCAACTTAACAAACAAAGTGAGATCAACGGGGTTGATCTAAGCAATCAACGACCAATTCACGATCTACCAATCGCTACGTATGATATTCACGGTAAATTAGTAAGATTACTAAGTCAGCAATTACAATTTAATTATTCTTGACTATATTCAGATGTTGCTTATTTAATTCGTAAAACATACGATGAGAATAAGCAAGCATTTATTCCGTTAAATACAGCTGAATTAAAGATTACTAAATCTTCAGACAATAATCCATTACATGTTTATCTAACTGCTAATTTTGAGTTTAGAAATCAAACTGATTCACCTCAAACATTTATTTTTAGGTACTTTAACCAACGTTACGAAAAACAGATTCAGCCTAAAGCTACGCTTAATCTGAAATTCACTTCTTTAAGTTCATCAAATGATGTTGATCCACTAAAGGATTCGACTTATATTGGTAGTGTTAATCCAACTCAATTAGCTCCTGGCTATGGTTATATTAATGCGATCGTTACCAGAGACCCTTTTCACAACAACTACTTAAATTGAAACGTATCAAACCTACAACTCTCAATGAATGAGAGTAACTATCAATTTAGTAACTTTATCTTTAATAACAACGTTCCATCAATGAACGTTTTGTTACAAAAAACAATTCCAGGTAAAAATCCTTATGAAGCAGCCAAAGATCTTGTTGGGCAAGGTAAATTATTAAACCGTGATCTGACTACAGATCAGATTTCAAAAAACTTGAAATCTTATTATAGTAATGAATTCCATTCGTTACTTGAATGGTTTAATCTGATTCATGATGCGTTCAAATGATTAGTTACTAACGATAATACGAATAAAAAGTTATACCAACTGTTATCAGATAATGCAGCTGTATTTGCTAAATTATTTAGTTACAACTTTACTAAACTAAATATTAATTATGCTGATCAAAAGAATGCAATTCTAAAACTGATTACTGATGCATTATCATCTAACCCAACAATCCCTAACGCTAAGAACGTTTATGAAGTGTTATATGATAATTTTGATGCGTTCAAATTAATCCTTAACACCTATTTCTTTGATGTATCTGCTTATAGTAATCTAATTGATTCATTAACCAAAGACGTTAATTCGGCATTTGACTTTTATCAAAGATTGTATCAAACAATGCCGATCTTAAGACAGTTGATCTCAAACTTCCCAACCAAGATTAAGTATTTTGAGATCATTGAACGTATCTTAGGTTATCGTGATAATGCAGGGAATTTAATTCCGATTCCTAAATTTGATACGTATTTAATTAATACGATCTTTGAATCAAAACGATTATTAAATGATATCTATGATCAACTATTAAATATTAATAGTGTTAATTTTGAGATGGCTACAAGTAATGATAATAATGGTAACCAAACCTGAAATGGGTTTACACCGTTATTTAATTTCTTGTTTATTCAAAACCGTTCAACATTAATTAATTTATTAACCCAATCAACAAATTATTTTGATGATTTAATCGGATTATTTACTTCAAATAACTTTAGTTTCTTATTATCAATCTTAAGAATCTTTGGGGTTAATGTTGACAGTTCTGACCCACTATTAAAAGCTGCGTTTGATCTGATTTTCTTCAAAAACCCAGAGATCTTATCACGTGATAGTTTAAAAGCTAAAGTGATCAATTTATTTAACTGGGTGATCAAAGTTTTAGATCCATCTAATATTAATAGAATTAAGTTTAGCTTATACAAACCTGAAAACTTTGATAATTTAGTTTTAACGCAATCACCAACAACACTTAAAATTAAGAAATTAGATTTAGGTTTCAAATTTGATTTTAATGGGGTGCAAATTCCTTATGGAATTTTAAGCGCACTATTTGATTTCTTGCCTAATATTAAGATTTCAGAGTTCATTAAATTCGTTGTTGATGATAAACGCTTTGAGGAACTTAAAGAAAGAGGTTATGAACAAGCGATCAAGGATGGTTATGGAAGCTTGTTAAATACTGGTGGTATCTTATCATTCAAATGAGCAGGTAATCCAGCTAAAAACTTCTTTTCAAATATCTTTACTGATATTTGACAAAATCGAATCGTAAAAGGGATCTCTGATAATAACCGTACGATTAAAGATCTGGCTAATGAAGTATTTAGTGGAACAAATAATAACAATCCAAACCGTGCGTTTGCTACGGTTAATGGAACAGGTTATTTCACTTGATCTGGAGAAAATGTAAACATCTTACCGTACTTTAAGATCTTACCTTCAAATACCAACCAAGCTCAGATTGCTTATCAACTATACAACGTTAATGAAGAACGTGATTTTAGTGATATTTACCGCAATTTAAGATTACATTTCCCTACTTATACGTTCCAAAAACCATCAATTCCGTTTAGTGATCTATCTAAAAAGATTTATCAATCTGTTTCAGGTGTTTTTGATGCTACCTTAAATTATTCACTTAACCGTAAATACATAAGAAAAACTAGAATCATCTTACCAGGTGATGATGGTAAAAAAACTAATCTGATCTTACAAGAAAATAACCCATATGAAAACGTTGCATTATTTACTTATAATGCTAACCAAACATTAATCAATAATTACGAACGAATGGATGAAGGCGCTAAACGCAGATTGCGTGAAGAAGTTTTAATGACAACTGATCGAAGAGCGCGCATTAAAGGGCTTGATCGTGATCCAAGAACTCGACAAACTTCGTTATCACTACAATCATTAAGAAGATTGGATTCATTAATTCAAATCAAAGGGATCGATCCAAGTTTAGTAATTCGTACTAACTGATCATTTAGTACGATCACTGATCGAATTCCACTAAACTTATCTACAACAATCAGATTTGGTCCAGTTGCTAGACAAGTACCAATCAATCTAGCTTATGAAACATTCTTAAGCGCGTTTAATTACGAAGTATTATTACCTTACCCAATTCTAGATCTATCAAATCCTGACAATCCTGTCTTTAAACTAAAAGAAGAAATTGGTCACTTAGTATTTAGTCTAGAATTATTTGGTGCGGGTGAGTAGAATTAAATAAAATATAATAAGATAAATAATGTTGCACGTAATAATTTAATTATTGTAATTGAGGACACGGATGACACCATATCAAAAAGATATATTTGATTACGATGATGAAGGGTTTGTTGATTCAATTTTTCATAACGATGAAACCGATCGTTTGGACGATGATCAACAAGATGATTTTGGTTTTGACTCAAGAACAAATAGAATCAAGAAAAACGTTAATTATGATCAACAAGATCTAAAGACTTTAGATGTAAGTCGGAATAAAAACCGTTTTTTTGATAAACTAGTTCGTTCAACAAAAACCTATAACTTTATTGCTATCTGATTAAATCTAATCTTTTTAATCACCTTTGTTCTTGCGATCGTCTTCTTATATCTTAATAAGTTCAGTTTTCAACAATCTGAATCGACTTATATCTCAGTTAACTTGTTTTTAACAATTGCTTTAGCATTTGTAAGTTATCTGATTAGTTTCATATTGTATGGCTTTGTTAAGATGCACAATAAACGAATTAAATATTCGTTAACTGAAAAAGCATTAGATTATTATTCAATCTTTAAGAAGTCATACGTTTCTTATTTCTTATTAGGTTGAATTCCTTTAGTTGGTGTGATCAGTAGTGTGGGTTCACATATTGCATTACAAAATCTAGATGATTCTGAAGTTAGTGATAACAACTTATGATACCAAGAATCTATTAGTGATCTAATGATTGATATGGATGGTTATGAGAATAGCTACCGCGAATTAGAATCTAAGAAGAATTATCTAGATCAAGAATTACAACGTCTAAATTATGAAAAACAAAAACTAGATGCTAAGAAAAATGAGTTAGCTGTTGTATCAGCTAATTCAATCCCAAATTTTAGAAATTCGAAGCAACTTGTAAACTTTGTTAGTGATTCTGGATATTTATCAGCTGAATTAGTTCAACAAGTAAAATCAGCCATTACCCAACTAAGAGAAGAACGACGTAAGTTAAGAAGAGAAAATCGAAGACTGCGTGCTTTATTATCAAGAGCTAATAATATTGAAGAACAACCATTATTATTAACTTCATCTAATAACTTATATAACGATCAAGATGAAGCTGATATCTTTAATTTAAACGATTCATCTTCACGTAAAAACGAAAGATTAAGTTTAGAAAGTTTCAATGATCGAATCGACTGAATGGGTCAAAACGATAATGATGATCGCGAACTTCTTGAGATCGGTAAAAGAAAGAAAGAAAACGCTCAAAAGATTCGATCGACTGAACTGGCTATTAGTAAAAAGAATAACCAACAAGCTTATAAAGTTAATTTGATCGCTACAAAAAAAGATACTAAGCTTGATCGATATCATGAAGATGATGAAGTATCAAAACAAAGTAATCTATTAAGCTTTGTTAATGCGATGGATCTAAACGAATCAACTTTAAGTTTAGATAGCTTATTTAATGTTGAAGCTGATGATGACGCAGAAGATTCTAGCTTTAATAAAAAAGAATCAACTAAACCTAAAACAATTAAAGTTAAACTATCAAGAACTAAAGCTACTAAAAATCCTAACGCCGTTAAAAAAGTAACAATTAGTTAATAATTGTGCTTTTTTAGGGGTGTAGTTCAATGGTAGAACTAAGGTCTCCAAAACCTTTAATGCGGGTTCGATTCCTGTCACCCCTGCCATTAAAAAGTTAATACATCTAATCTTGACACTGATTTGTGTCAAGATTTTATTTTATCTTTTAGGCGTTATTGATTTAAAAAGCTCGATTATTTTTATATAATTTTAATGCTGCAGTTGGTTGCTGTTTTATATAAGACAGAGGAAAGTCCATGCTCGCACAAGCTGTGATTGCTTGTAGTGTTTGTGTAAATAGATAAAAGATAAAATTTAGCAGATTAGAATTAGTCTGACGGCGGAATAATTGCTAAATTGATAAAACAACACGCAAATTATTCCATAACGTGCCACAGAGACGAGTTGAGCTCGAAAGACTCAATATGAAACGCGGTAAACCCCTCAAGCGAGAAACCTAAATTTGGTAAGGGAACTAATAAACAAGAAACAGAATTGTTTAGAAGAATAAAAACTAGTTTTTTATTAGATAAATAACCAACCAAGACAGAACATGGCTTATCGCAGCAATTAATCAATCTTACCAATGTAATTGGTGAGATTTTTTTATATATTGTGTATAATAAAACCAATAACAGAGGTACCTCTTTTATCTAAGATAAAAGAAGTTGAGAAACACTCTTAAAAGTTGATCTGGTTAACACCAGCGTAACGAGTTATCAATCTCACATGTGTGCCTCCTTATTTAAATTGAAATTTAAAAAGGAGTTTTTTTATGTCTAAAATGATTAAAAAATTGTTTTTAATCACAAGTTCTTTCTTATTATCTTCAACTTTTGTTGCATCTTGTACAAAGCCTAATGATGCAAATGATCAAGGAATGTTACAACTAAAAGTTGATTTAAAAATTGATCATGATGCAAATGCAGTCATTGATAATTATTTAAAAAATTTAAGTCAAGTTGTTACTCAAAAATTAGGTAAGCCAGTTTCGATTACATCTACTTTCGCATCAGATGGTAATACTAGTATTGACCGTGTAAAAGCTAATTTAACTGATCTTGCTTTTGTTTCTTCATCAGCAATTAAAACTAATGATGATGGTTATGTTCCAAAAATTCAAACACTAACTAGAAGTTTTAAATTTGATGATTCACCTGATTTTTATGAAGCAGGAACACTTGATAAGAGAGCTGAAGAGATCAGTAAAATATTTAATGAGATTCCTTATCGTAATTGGACTGATGAAAACAGAATGTGAGATGGTAACAAATACGAATTCTTCTATGGCCCAGAAAATGATTTAATCAGTTTTTACCGTGGAATGATCTTAATTGGTGGTGATGAAGAAACATTAACTAAGATTAAAGAAGCATGAATGCAAAAGAACTGAAATGCGTTCTCTAGCTATGGAATTGGTGGAGGTAGAATGTCTTCTAATGGTCGATACATTTATCCACTAAACCTATTGAAGAAGCATTTCGGCGATAAAGATTTAACTATCCCTAATTACCAATCAGTAAGAGGAAGAGAAATTGGTACTAACCCTAATGTTCACATTGTGTTTGATGACATGAATTCATTTGCATGAACACAAAATAAAAACGCAAACGTACCAAACTACACATTCAATCCTAAAGACGACAATACTAAAGTTGAGATCTTAAGCTTAACCGATCCAGCTTTATATGACATCGGTGTGTTTAACAAACGATTACCAGAAGATGTTATGAATGCAGTAAGTGAAGGGGTGGTTGAATTAGCACAAAGAAACCAAGACCCATACGGACCAACTGTTGGTTATAACGGTTATCGTGTAATCAAGAATGTAAACAACGAAGTTTACCAATTTATCAACAAAGCAACTGTTAATTAATGAATTACACAAATCACATTAAATTTTCTGATGTTTCACTCAGACACAAAAGGTATAAAGGCTTTAGTGTTGACCATATTAATTTTGAATTGAAAGATTCAGAGATTTTAATGTTGAT
Source organism: Mycoplasma tullyi (assembly GCF_014068355.1). Classification (NCBI taxonomy): domain Bacteria; kingdom Bacillati; phylum Mycoplasmatota; class Mollicutes; order Mycoplasmatales; family Mycoplasmataceae; genus Mycoplasma; species Mycoplasma tullyi. The sequence goes on from NZ_CP059674.1 coordinate 249,742, forward strand.
TGGAAAATCTGGATCTGGAAAAACAACATTATTAAATTCAATAACGGATAAAAGAATAGTATCAAATGGTGAAATCATTTTTAATGATCAAAATCTACCTTCCTTAAATAAACATAAAATTAGACAAATTGCCAAATACATCGGTTTTTTAGACCAAATTCCTAATCTGATCCTTGATGATTATGTTTTCGAAAATATCATTAGAAGTATTAGAAAACCTTGATACTATAGGTTGTTGAATATCACGCCGGTTTCAACCTTAAATAAAGTTGAAGAAGTTTTAAAAACTTTAGACTTATCGGACCATGTGAATAAATTGATTCAGAATCTTTCAGGAGGACAAAAACAAAGAGTAGATATTGCAAAGATCTTCTTTCAAAAACCAAAACTACTATTAATTGATGAGCCTACTACTGGTTTAGATTATTTGAACTCAGAAATCGTAATTAGAGAGATCAAAAAATTATCTGAGCAATTTAAAGCGCCAGTAATAATCTCAATTCACGATCTTGACATAGTTAAGAAATTCGCTGATAAGATCCTAATTATCCAAAATAATAAACCTATTCTAATAAACAATTCAGCTGATCTTAACATTGACGAGATTAGAAAAAAATATGAAACAGAATAATTTTTTTCGTTTTTTAAAAATAAACAAATTTACCGTATTTTTTACGGTTTTTTTGTTATTATGTATCATTTCTGCTGTTGTTATTAAACTAGGAATAAATGTTCATGGAATAGAAATTTTTAAAAGTAATTTTATTAATTTTTTTGATCAATCATCAGTTAATAAATCAGCGTTACTAACCAAGTCTTTTGAGTTCCTATGAATAACAATAAAATTCACCACAACTGGAACCTTTATTGGTTTTATTCTAGGGTTCTTATTGGGTTATTTATCTTCATTAAGAATTACCAATAACTTCACGGCCATTCTAGTCAAATTAGGAATAATATTTTTTAGATCATTTCCTGTAGTTATTTTTGTTAACTTATTTAACACTTCATTTAATTCTGATTTATCAGCGATAATTATTATTTCTTGATTTTCGATGTTATGAAGTGCTAAATATATTGCTGACTATATTGAGAACAGTAAAGTCGAACAATTTAAGAAATTTGTTAATCGATCACAAAATCACCTTAGTTCTTTTATCAATAATATCTTCATCGATATTAAATCAAAAATATTAGTTTTATTTGCTTACTCACTAGAATCAAATTTTAGATGAACAACAATTTTATCTGCAGTTGGTTTAATTGGAATTGGTCAATTGATTAACGATCCAATTTCAATAAATAATGATTTCGCATCAACATTAATTCCTCTAATAGTTTTGATGGCTTTTTTATTGATTAATGAAGGAGCCTTATACTTATTTGAAACTTATTTAGTGGCAAGAAAATCTTACCCCAAAACTAAGAACCTTAACAAGTTATTAACGATCAAAAAATATCTTATTTATTTCATCTTTATTGCTATTGCTGGTTTTAGTTTATACTCGATTCTATCAAGTAGCTTAAAAGTTAATAATTTGTTAATTTTTACAGACTTTTTTCAACGTTTGTTTGATTTCAATAAGTCTTTTTTTGCAACAAAAACTTTTAATGAAAATCCACTTTTAATCATCATACTTTTAACGTTGCAAGCTATTCTAATTTTGGGAATAGTTTTTATCTTCAGTTTGTTGTTTGCAACATTATGTTCGAATTTACTAAACAGATACGTTTCGTTATTTTTCAAAGCCTTATTTTTGATTATAAGAACAGTTCCATTAATAATTGTTTTTAGGTTGTTTAACCCATTATTTAATTCTGGTATCTCCACAATCGTTTTTATTGGCTCGCTTTATTTTTCAACCTCAATGGCTAAGAAAATTTATGTACTAATTAATTCGATAAACTGAGCAGTTGTAACGAGTTTAAAAAACAAACTTTATACGGATTGAGAGATTCTAAGACTTTATATCATTCCTTCAATCAGAAAAGACTTAGTTACTGTCTATCAATTAGAATTCGAATCAATTCTTAGAACAATAATTACTTTAGGTGCGTATGGAACATCAGTAATTGGTCAATTAATAGATATCTACATTTTTAGAGGAAGTATTGAAAACCTGGGAAGCTATATAATTAGTGTTATGGTGTATTTCCAACTAATAGATTTGTTATCGATAATGGTTAGATATAAAAAATTTTTTTATACTAATAAGTAGTATAATGAAGAACAAAAAAGAAAAAGACGAAGTGTCAAATTACAAAAGGAATAAGATGATTATTGCAGGTGCAATAATTTTTATCATTTTGGTAATAATCATTCTTTCAATTCTTTCTGTCACAGTTTTTCAAAGAAGATAACAAAATATGGCTTTTAAAAAAAATCTAGCATCTTCTAAAGATGACAATATTTCAGACTGATATACTGAAGTAATTAGTAAAGGAAATTTAATCCATTACTCAAACATCAAAGGCTTTATGTCATTTCTTCCTAATGGTTGAAAGATTTGACAGTTAATCAAACAAGAGCTAACTAAAGAGTTTGATCAACGTGATATTTTAGAACTTTGTTTACCATCATTAATAAGTCAGAACGATTTTTTGCTAGAAAAAAAACACCTAGAAGGATTCGCGCCTGAACTTTTTATTGTTACTAAGACAAGTAATGAAAATGAAAAGTATATTTTAAAACCAACTTCAGAAATTGCTTTTTGTAATTTGTGACGCGAAACTTTAAGAAATTACCGTCAATTACCAATAAAACACAATCAATGGACTAGTGTTTTTAGAGTAGAAAAAAACACTCGTCCTTTTCTTAGAAATAGTGAATTCTTTTGACATGAAATTCACAGTTGTTTTGAAACAGAAGAACAATCTAATGAGTTTGCTGTAGATATTTGAAAACTATATCAAAGATTTATTAAAGATGTTTTATGTATTCCTTTAGTAGCTGGTGAAAAAACTGATGTCGAAAAATTCGCTGGAGCTAAAACAACTTATACTGTTGAAACAATTATGCCAGATGGTCAAGCACTACAAAGTGCAACATCTCATAATTTGTCACAAAACTTTTCTAAAGCTTTTGATATCAGATACCAAACTAAAAACAACGATTATCAAAATGTTTTTAGTATGTCTGCAGGAATGTCGACTAGAATCATTGGAGCAATCATCATGACTCACGGTGATGATGATGGTTTAGTTTTTCCAACAAGAGTTGCACCTTATCATATTTCGCTGAATTGTATTTTTGATGATAGCAATCAAGAATTGAATGTTAAATTAAAAGAATTAGCGAATAAATACTCTAATAAATACCGTGTTCATTTAAATCTTAATAAGGATTCTACTGGTGAAATTATTAAGAATTCTCAACTACGTGGTGATTGTTGTGTTCTATTAATGGGACCTAACGATTTAAAGAAAAATGAAATCGTTTTTATCGATCGTATTTCAAAACAAAAGCAATTTATTAATCTTGATCATTTAGAGCAAAAACTAGAAGAATTATTTAGTACTTTTGATCAAAAACTATATCAAAAAGCTCAATCTGTTTTTGAAACAAAAGTTGATTCTGCTAAAACATTTGAAGAGTTTGAACAAAAAATTGCCTCTGGTAAATTTGTCAGAGTTTTTTATTGTAACGAAGAGGCTTACGAAAAACAAATAAAAGAAAAAACTGGAGCATCATCTAGATGTATTATTAGATACTTAGATGAGCAAAGCCAAGAACAATGTTTTATTTCTAATAAAAAAGCAAAAGTGGAAATCTATTTTGCGCGTTCTTACTAAAATTTTTAATTAAATATTTGCTTTTGCATATTATTATATTTTTCTATAGTTATTGATAAAAAATCAACCCAACTTATTTAATCTTTAAATAGGGTTCATTTGATAATAAATAACTTAGAAATAACGCATAATTATCGGTTATAGTTAGGTTAGATAACATAAATATATATAAATATATTTAACGTTATCTGTGGTATTTTTTCACAAAAGTGATGAAGTAAAAAAGCTAAAAAATTTTTCCTACTTTTGTTAAAAAAAATCATATCTTAAATAGACGACTTAACAGGAGTGATTTTTATGAACAGAAAAATAATCAATGATGCCAAAAAATACTTAGAAAGATATGACTTCTATAGAAAACGTATCGAAAATAGAAATATCATCAAGAGTGTTTTTAATCATGATTTAAGCGGTGATAATCAATCTGATATGCAATCATACATCGATCTAATGGATGCGACACTAAAAAGGCTTAAAAAGGACGAGAAAGATATTTTAATTGACGTTTTCTTAAAAAGAAAGCACCGAAATGAGTTCAATTATAGTCAAGCTAGTTTTTATCGATTGTTAAATAAAGCATGTTGTAGCTTGTTCTACTCTTTAGGAGTTTATATCCAACATTAATGTTGATCAATTATGAGATTGATAGTAATAACAATTCTAAACCAATTGTTATTAACAAAGAAGGATGATGGTGAAGATTAAATCCTTTGAGGAATAAAGATGGGAGTATTGTTGTTGATAAAAACGGGAATCCGATTTATTTCAGAGCATTATTAAGTTTTCAAAACACTTGATCAGATCAAAATAATCTTAATCTGTATTTTGAGATCCTATTTGAAAACAACTCAGTTTTACCTCCTAATACAATTCAAAGCAATGTATTCATTGCTGGTAATGTTTATCCTTCGGTTTTTACTGAAATAACTAATGAAGACACTGGAGATTATCAAAAAGCACAGATCAAAGTTAGCATTCCATTGGAAAAAATAACAAAAGAAAAATTTGAAGATGGAATTGATCTTCCTGTGGTAATCGACCTATATTTACAAAACGATATTTTACAAGGGATTAGAGACTCTCTAGAATCTAATGCACTAAGGTTATTACTTGAGAATCTTAAAGATTCCAGGTTAACAACCAAAATTAAATTAAATAACTATATCTTTTTTCGTGACAGGATGGGTAATCGCGATATTGATGTCGATTACGAAAATCAAGAAAAGAAAGCCATAAGTTGATATCAACCCAATTACAGTTTTTTAAGTGACTTAGATCAAATCAAAGACCTTTTAACAATTAATGTGGATGCGGTAGTTACTGTTTTTAAATCGAGAATTGTCTTTGATTATTCGACAAATGTGAATGGGACTACAAAATCGTTAGTAATAGAAAACAAGAATCAAACTACTTATCCACCTAATACCGATATCAAGCTTTCGCTTGCTAGTAATTATATTTACGACACCAATAAGGATCAGATTATTAACCGGGGAATTAATAATCACTATTTCTTCTTGCCAAAAGGTGGAGAAGGAACATACTCAACACAGATCAGCTTGTTAATAAATAAAGTTAAATATGATATTGAATCAGCCAATTCATTTGGCTACTATGCTTGGTTAGATGATCAAAGCAGACTTGATTTTATTGATATCTTACCTAAAGTTATCAAATCAATAGGATCGTATTCTTTTGTAGAATAATGAATCGAATTTATAAGAAGATCACAATTGGTTTACTTTCATCTTTTTTATTTTTTGGAACAATAGGTTTAGCGGTTGCTACCTATTTTTCTAGTACAAAAACAACCAAAAAAGATGACAAGAATCTAGACGATAAATCGTTTAATAATCCTAAAGCCGATTTACAAAGCGATTTATTACCAAGTCTTAAAAAATATCCTTTAGAATACCAAGTTGATTCTAGTAAGTATTATTACTATTACGTGTCGATATATCAATACCTATATAAAACAAGCGAATTAGATAATTTAATCAATTATCGCGATTATTTATACCAAAACAATAACGACCGCCCCTTTAGTGGGTTTGATCTTAATCTGTTTAAAAGAAACATTAAGAAATGGATCTATCAAGCAATAAGATCAACCCAAATGTTTCGAAACAATAATGATGACATCTTTATTGATGTTGACTATTACATTGAAAACCCTAGTCGTTCAATCAGCATTAATGTTGTTTGATCGTTTAAAAAGCCTAAAACATATCAAAACAAAACTATTAAATATTGAGATCAATTCGTATTAAAAGTAAGAGATAAAGTTCTAGTCAATAACGAATAATTACTAATTTAATTTTTTAATTGATATACTAATAAGGCATTTATGGACATTTTAAACGTCATCAATAATATTGCCAAGAAAAAAAAGATGGCAGTAACGATCAATGATTCAAATATCAATAAAAGCTATAAAGAATTAGGAATTGATTCTTTAGATCTATTTGACATTATTGTTGATTTGGAAGCAGAATTTAATATCGAGTTTGCAGATGAAAAGTTGATGAAAATAAAAACTATAAATGATCTAATACTTTATATTAAAGAGCTAAAACAATAGCCCTAGGGGTGTAGTTCAATGGTAGAACATCGGTCTTCAAAATCGAGTGTTGTGGGTTCGAGTCCTGTCACCCCTGCCATTAATTGATAAATTACATTTAAAAAAGACGCAACTAATGCGTCTTTTTTAAAATTATTAGAACTTTTTATTAAAAAAAGGTTTTTAATAATATAATATATTAGCAATTAGTTATATGTTACATATAACGCCAGAAGAATACGGTGCAAAACCGTTTCACTTTACAATTTTTAAGGAGAAATATTTAAAAAATGGCAAAAGAAAGGTTCGACCGTAGTAAACCTCACGTTAATATTGGAACAATCGGTCATATTGACCACGGAAAAACTACATTAACTGCAGCAATTTGTACCGTTTTAGCAAAAGCTGGTACATCTGAAGCTAAGAAATATGATGAAATTGACGCAGCTCCAGAAGAAAAAGCTCGTGGTATTACAATTAACACTGCTCACGTAGAATACGCTACTCAAGATCGTCACTATGCTCACGTAGACTGTCCTGGTCACGCCGACTATGTTAAAAACATGATTACAGGTGCTGCTCAAATGGACGGTGGTATCTTAGTTGTATCTGCAACTGATGGTCCAATGCCTCAAACTCGTGAACACATCCTATTAGCTAGACAAGTTGGTGTTCCTAAGATGGTTGTATTCTTAAACAAATGTGATGTAGCTGATGACCCAGAAATGCAAGAATTAGTTGAAATGGAAGTTAGAGACCTTCTTAAATCTTACGGATTTGATGGTGATAACACTCCAGTAATCAGAGGTTCTGCTTTAGGTGCACTTAATGGTGAAGCTGCGTGAGAAGAAAAAATTCACGAATTAATGAAAGCAGTAGATGAATACATCCCGACTCCTGATCGTGAAGTTGATAAACCATTCTTATTACCAATCGAAGATACTATGACAATTACTGGTCGTGGTACTGTAGTAACTGGTAGAGTTGAACGTGGTCAACTTAAAGTTGGTGAAGAAGTAGAAATCGTTGGTATTACTGACACTAGAAAAGTAGTAGTAACTGGTATCGAAATGTTCAGAAAAGAATTAGATTCAGCTATGGCTGGTGATAACGCTGGTATCTTACTTCGTGGTGTTGACCGTAAGGATGTACAACGTGGTCAAGTTTTAGCTAAACCTGGTTCAATTACTCCACACAAGAAATTCAGAGCTGAAATTTATGCACTTAAGAAAGACGAAGGTGGTCGTCACACTGCTTTCTTAAATGGTTACAGACCTCAATTCTACTTCAGAACTACTGACGTAACTGGTTCAATCCAATTAAAAGAAGGAACTGAAATGGTTATGCCTGGTGATAACACAGAAATTATCGTTGAATTAATTTCTTCAATCGCTTGTGAAAAAGGTTCTAAGTTCTCTATCCGTGAAGGTGGTAGAACTGTAGGTGCTGGTACAGTTGTAGAAGTACTAGAATAGTCCTATTCAAATTTAAAAAAATTATAATAACTAAGGAACTCTGTTCCTTAGTTTTGTTTATAGAATATATTGTAAGGAAGTATTGATTTTGAAAAAAGTTGCATTTATCATCGATTCATCTGCTAATGTTTTAGCTGATGAATCAAGAGATATTTATTTAGTTCCACTAAATATCATCGAAACTCGTGATTCTGATGAAAAAGTTTATAACGCTAGTACTGGAATAGACTTAGAAACACTAGATGAAAGAATTAAAGGTGGTTCAAAATTTAAGACTTCACAATCATCTATTGGCTTATTGCACCAAACTGTGGAAGAGTTAACTAAAAAATACGATTACGTGATTGGGCTTCCGATTTCAGAAAAACTTTCAAGTAATTATGCAACTTGAAAGAGTTTAGAAACTGAATTCAAAGATAAATTCTTTGTATTTAATCTAGGTTCAGTTGAAGTTTGGATCACTTGATTCCTAGAATCAATTCGTGAATTCTTAAAAGAAAGAAACAACGAACTAGATCCAAAAGAATTAGAAACATTCATCACTAAGAAAAAGAAAAACTATGGTGGTGTTTTAGTTGTTTCAGATGTAAGCCAATTAATTGCTGGTGGTCGACTTAAAGGGTTTAAAGCAGTTTTTGTTAAAACCTTAAAACTTAAACTATTAATTAGTATGATGGCATCTAGTGGCGGTTTAGAATATTTTGATAAGACCAAAACAGATGCAGCAGCAAAAAAAGAAGTACTTAATTTCTTGGATAAAAAAGTTAATTTATTAAACAAAAAAATTAAACGAGCAGTTGTTATTACAACGATCTTAGATCCAAAAGAAAGAGAAAAAGTTGCTCAAGAATTTCAGTCATTACTAAAAGATAAAGTGACTATTGAACAAGCAATGTTTTCACCAGTTATTGCCATCCACACAGGTTTTTCAAACTATGCTTTCTTAGTTGAAATGGAAGATTAATCATGCAAGCGACTTTATATTATTCTTTAGAAAATCTACAAGATACGATGATTGGATATATCAAAGATCCAAGCATGATTACAAGTAAAAAAGAAATTGGTAAGGTCATTTATTTTTACGATCAAAATGATCAGATTGTAAGTTTTAATATTCCAAACGTTTCAAAAGATGAAAAGTTATTTTTAGCAATTAAAAATAATGGACTTGTCTTTTTAAATGAAGAATTAAAAAAACACTTACTTAGTGAATATCTAACGGAATTTGATAGTTTAGAATCACCATTTGTAATTGGTCAAGTAGTTCAAGTTAATCCGATTCCAAACACTCACCTAAACCATTGTTTAGTTGATATTGCAAAAGAAAAACCTTTATCAATCGTGTGTGGTGGTTCAAACGTTTCACAAGGGATCAAAGTTGTTGTTGTCAAAGTTGATGGTTTTATCAATACTGGTAAACACATCAAACGATCTGAACTATTTAACTTAGAATCAAGCGGAATGATCTGTTCAGAAAATGAACTTGGTTTAACTGATCTTAAAAATGATGATCGTAGAATTCTAGTACTGGATGATAATCTAATTGTTGGAAAAGAGTTTAATACTAATAATATCCAGCAAACCCATGCCCTTAAATACTAATAATGAAAAATTAACTACTAAAAATGCATTAAACGATCGGATTACCAAAAGATTTAATGATCGTAGGCTTTTTGTTGTTTTATTACGTTTCATTATTCCCTCAATCCTAGTTTCATTTTTTGCAGCACTATATATCTTTATCGATCAGATTATGATCGTAAAGTTTGTTCCAAGATCTGATCTAAATCCTGATTCGATCTTTGATAATAATTATTTCAATTTTGTTGATAGTAACGGTCAAAGTTGAACTTATCAAGATTATTTGACTGCTTCAAATAATCTAAAAATTCCTCCATTTAATATTAATGACTTAATTAGATCAGCGATCTCGATCTCTGCTCCGATTACAGTCATTATTAATGCTTTGACATTATTGATCACAATGGGGTTGGCTAATCAATTTTCCAAAGCACTTGGAAGAGGTGATGAAGAAAAGATCAAAGAAGTTTGAGCAACTGGTTTTATTACAAATGTAATTGTAAGTATTGCTACTTCAATGATTATTGTTGGTGTTGCTAAAACGTGATTAACCAGTTCAGCTAATGGTGCGATGAATCGACCATTAGAACCAATTGATCCTAATTCTAGAGATGGTTATATTGTAAGTATCTTTTTTGCAAGATTTAGACAACTACAAGTTGAAAATGCTAGTAATTATGTTTATATTCTTGCGGGATTATTTACGATTCAAACACTTAATCAGATGTACTTCTTATTAAATCAATCTGAAGGGCGTCAATTATTTATTTCGATCATTCCGCCATTAGCAAATCTAATTAATATCCTTTTTGATTATTTATTAATTAGATATACAAGTGCTGGGATAGCAGCAGCTGCTTATGCAACTGTAATTGGTTGATCGCTAAGTTGTTTAGCATATGTAATTTACAACATTATTTTGATTAAGAAAAAAGCGACCCATCTTGAATATCGTGAGATCTTTAAAAAAGGTCACTTTAATTGAAACTATTTATATTTAATTATCTTAATTGGGCTAGCTAGTTTTTTTAGAAACGCTTCGCTTTCAATTTCAAACGGAATTTTCCAAACTAATTTAGTCACTGTAACTGAAAAGATAAAACCAAATCTACCCCCAAATTATTACCAGTCTATTTTTGGTTCGGTCACGCCGATTAGCAATCTCATGTTGCAATCAGTTTGGGGTTTAATTCATGGTGGTAGATCGTTATGTGGTTATAAGTTCGGTCAACGTAACTTTAAAGACATTACCAAGATCTATTGGTATGTTCCATTAATTGCTTTTTCTTATTCAGCAATAGTTTATACATTATTTGGCTTTGGGTTAAATAATATCTTTTTAATCAATTTATTTAATATTCAAGGTGCTGATAATTTAGTTATTGCTAATCTTGTTTTAAGAATTACCTTAGTGCAATCAATCTTTATTGCGTTAAGTATGAATGCACAATTATTATTCCAATCAACCCAAAGAATTGGGATGGCTTGAATTGCTTCATTAATGCAAGGATTATTTACTTTTGCTCCAGTTTTCTTAACCATGTATAACTTAGCGATTGATACTAATAATATTTATTTATATATATGGATCCAACCAATCAATGCGATTCTAACTTGTATTGTTAATTGAATTATTTCAATTCCATTTGCTCATAAATATCGGGAGTTTGTTAGTAAACGTTTTGATATCGGTACGATGCTTGATAAATATTTAAATAAAAATAAGAACCCTAACATTTCATCAAAAAAATAATTTTTTACAAATAATCTGTTCAATTCAAAATATTGTGCTATAATTTTAAAGGCTATCTTTTCGAGACTAACGAATAGCTAGCTTGAAATGCTTCTTGAAAACTGAATAGAATCTGTCATTTTCTGAGAGTTTGATCCTGGCTCAGGATTAACGCTGGCGGCATGCCTAATACATGCAAGTCGATCGGATGTAGCAATACATTAGAGGCGAACGGGTGAGTAACACGTATCCAATCTGCCTTATAGTGGGGGATAACTAGTCGAAAGATTAGCTAATACCGCATAACAAGTTACCTATCGCATGAGAATAACTTTAAAGGAGCAACTGCTTCGCTATAAGATGAGGGTGCGGCATATCAGCTAGTTGGTGAGGGTAATGGCCCACCAAGGCGATGACGTGTAGTTATGCTGAGAGGTAGAATAACCACAATGGGACTGAGACACGGCCCATACTCCTACGGGAGGCAGCAGTAGGGAATTTTTCACAATGGACGAAAGTCTGATGGAGCAATGCCGCGTGAACGATGAAGGTCTTTTTAGATTGTAAAGTTCTTTTATTTGGGAAGAACAGTTAATAGAGTGGAAAGCTATTAATTTGACTGTACCATTTGAATAAGTAACGACTAACTATGTGCCAGCAGTCGCGGTAATACATAGGTTGCAAGCGTTATCCGGATTTATTGGGCGTAAAACAAGCGCAGGCGGATTAGAAAGTCTGGTGTTAAAAGCAATTGCTTAACGATTGTATGCATTGGAAACTTCTAGTCTAGAGTTTGGTAGAGAGTCCTGGAACTCCATGTGGAGCGGTGAAATGCGTAGATATATGGAAGAACACCAGAGGCGAAGGCGAGGACTTGGGCCAATACTGACGCTTAGGCTTGAAAGTGTGGGGAGCAAATAGGATTAGATACCCTAGTAGTCCACACTGTAAACGATGGATGTTAAGTGTCGGAGCGAATACTTCGGTGCTGCAGTTAACACATTAAACATCCTGCCTGAGTAGTACATTCGCAAGAATGAAACTCAAACGGAATTGACGGGGACCCGCACAAGTGGTGGAGCATGTTGCTTAATTCGACGGTACACGAAAAACCTTACCTAGACTTGACATCTTGGGCGAAGCTATAGAAATATAGTGGAGGTTAACCCAATGACAGGTGGTGCATGGTTGTCGTCAGCTCGTGTCGTGAGATGTTGGGTTAAGTCCCGCAACGAGCGCAACCCTTATCGTTAGTTACTTTGTCTAACGAGACTGCCAACGTAAGTTGGAGGAAGGTGGGGATGACGTCAAATCATCATGCCCCTTATGTCTAGGGCTGCAAACGTGCTACAATGGCCAATACAAACAGTTGCAAATCCGTAAGGTGGAGCTAATCTGTAAAGTTGGTCTCAGTTCGGATTGAGGGCTGCAATTCGCCCTCATGAAGTCGGAATCACTAGTAATCGCGAATCAGCCATGTCGCGGTGAATACGTTCTCGGGTCTTGTACACACCGCCCGTCAAACTATGAGAGCTGGTAATATCTAAAACCGTGTTGCTAACCGCAAGGAAGCGCATGTCTAGGGTAGGGCCGGTGATTGGAGTTAAGTCGTAACAAGGTACCCCTACGAGAACGTGGGGGTGGATTACCTCCTTTCTATGGAGTATATTAATACACTAACACGATATACACCTGTTACATATAACGGTGAAACAATTAAAACCCAGCAAGACAAGTTAAACCCATTAAAGCAAATTTATAACTTAAAAATTGTTGGTCGGATTCTATTCAGTTCTCAAGCAGCATTTAAAAAAATGTTATTAATTTCTTTTAGGCTTTTAAAAATTAATAACACTTTAAGTGATTCTTTCAAAATCAGAGAAGAGTAGATTTCTTTGATGAGATAAACAAAAAATCATTGATGCATAAAAATGTAATCAATGATTTTTTTTATTACTTTTACCGTCGAATTGTTAAATTTTTTAATTTGGCTTCACGATTTAAAAATATTCTTTATACGAATAGTAGGGAGTAACTAGGTTGTTAAATTTGCTTTCTAGAACAAAAATAAAAATATAGTTTCCTCTGCAAGCATTATTATTTTCTAACTTAAGTTTTTTATTCTTGCTCGCCTAAAAAAATCTAATAAAAAAGATTTTTTATAAAAGTATTGTTAAAACTGATTTGTTGTGCTATAATCTATAAGGCTTATATAGCTACATTGTTCTTTGAAAACTGAATACGACAAATCTTTCTAGTCCGAAATTTGATTAAAGTATCAAATCAAATTTCAAATATAGATTCAATAAAAATAGCTAATGGATCAAATACATAAGTTACTAAGGGCTTATGGTGGATGCCTTGGCACTAGAAGGCGATGAAGGACGTGCAAACCTGCGAAATGCTACGGGGAGCTGGTTGGAAGCGATAATCCGTAGATGTCCGAATGGGGGAACCTGATTAATAGTGATATTAATTATTTAGATCTGAATACATAGGGTCTAAAAGCAATACGTTGTGAAGTGAAACATCTCAGTAGCAACAGGAAAAGAAATCGAAAGAGATTCCGTGTGTAGTGGCGAGCGAAAGCGGAACAGGCCAAACCAAGATTTATCTTGGGGTTATAGGACTGCAATGTGGACTTTGAACTGATAGGAGAAGTAGTTGAAAAGCTACGCGATAAAGGGTTATAGCCCCGTATCTTAAATTGGTTTGATACCTAGCAGGATCCTGAGTACATCGAGAAACGTTATCTTGATGGAAGTCGCCCAGACCATTGGGCAAGCCTAAATACTAACTAGTGACCGATAGCGTATAGTACCGTGAGGGAAAGGTGAAAAGAACCCAGGGATGGGAGTGAAATAGATTCTGAAACCATATGCCTACAACGTGTCAGAGCACATTAATGTGTGATGGCGTGCGTTTTGAAGTATGAGCCGGCGAGTTATGATAGCAAGCAGGTTAACCTTTAGAAGGGAAGCCAAAGCGAAAGCGAGTTTGAATAGAGCGAATTAAAGTGTTTGTTATTATAGACCCGAAACGGGTTGAGCTAGTCATGGGCAGGTTGAAGTTAGAGTAACATCTAATGGAGGACCGAACCGACTTTCGTTGAAACGACAGCGGATGACCTGTGACTAGGGGTGAAATTCCAATCGAAATCCGTGATAGCTGGTTCTCGTCGAAATAGTTTTAAGACTAGCGTAAGATCATGATCAACTGGAGGTAGAGCTACTGAATGTATGATGGCGCCGCCTTGGTGTACTGAATACAATTAAACTCCGAATGCCAATTGATTTATTCTTGCAGTCAGACAGTGGGGGATAAGCTTCATTGTCACAAGGGGAAGAGCCCAGATCATTAAATAAGGTCCCTAAAATATGCTAAGTGGAAAAGGTTGTTAAAATACTTAAACAGCAAGGATGTTGGCTTAGAAGCAGCCATCGTTTAAAGAGTGCGTAACAGCTCACTTGTCGAGTGTTTTTGCGCCGAAGATGTAACGGGGCTAAGCATATTACCGAATTTATGGATTATCATTCTTAGGAATGATAGTGGTAGACGAGCGTTGTATACGGGATGAAGTCAAACCGTGAGGATTGGTGGACTGTATACAAGTGAGAATGCCGGTGTAAGTAACGCTTGAGAGTGAGAATCTCTCAAACCGATTGACTAAGGTTTCCTGGACGAGGGTCGTCCTTCCAGGGTTAGTCTGGACCTAAGGCGAGGCAGAAATGCGTAGTCGATGGAAGAACAGGTTAATATTCCTGTACAAACAAATAGCTGATGGAGTGACGGAGAAGGTTAATGCATCCCCATTATCGGATTTGGGGTTAAATAAGAAGTCTTAAGGGTTGGCAAATCCGCCCTTTTTAAGGACAACTTATGAATACGAGTGAACGCTTTGCAAGTAGCGAAGATGCATACATCACGCTTCCAAGAAAAACTTCTAGGGTTAACTATTTGTTTCCAGTACCGAGAACGAACACACGTGGTCAAGGAGAAGATCCTAAGGTTAGCGAGTGAACTATAGCTAAGGAACTCTGCAAATTCATCCCGTAAGTTCGCAAGAAGGGATGCTCAATGTAACAGTTGAGCCGCAGTGAAGAACGAGGGGGGACTGTTTAACTAAAACACAGCTCTATGCTAAATCGCAAGATGATGTATATGGGGTGACACCTGCCCAGTGCTGGAAGGTTAAAGAAGGGTGTTAGAGCAATCAAAGCTCCCGACTGAAGCCCCAGTGAACGGCGGCCGTAACTATAACGGTCCTAAGGTAGCGAAATTCCTTGTCGGGTAAATTCCGTCCCGCTTGAATGGTGTAACCATCTCTTGACTGTCTCGGCTATAGACTCGGTGAAATCCAGGTACGGGTGAAGACACCCGTTAGGCGCAACGGGACGGAAAGACCCCATGAAGCTTTACTGTAACTTAATATTGGGCAGAGTTTAGACATATAGAGAATAGGTGGGAGACTTTGAAGCAACTTCGCTAGGAGTTGTGGAGTCACCAGTGGAATACCACCTTTGTTTAAATTCTTCTCTAACTAGTTGCTGTTATCCAGCAATAGGACAGTGTTAGGCGGGCAGTTTGACTGGGGCGGTCGCCTCCCAAAAGGTAACGGAGGCGTGCAAAGGTACCCTCAGCACGGTTGGAAATCGTGTTAAGAGTGTAATGGTATAAGGGTGCTTGACTGTGAGACTAACAGGTCGAACAGGTAAGAAATTAGGTCATAGTGATCCGGTGGTTCAGTATGGAATGGCCATCGCTCAACGGATAAAAGCTACTCTGGGGATAACAGGCTGATACTGCCCAAGAGTTCACATCGACGGCAGTGTTTGGCACCTCGATGTCGACTCATCTCATCCTCGAGCTGAAGCAGGTTCGAAGGGTTCGGCTGTTCGCCGATTAAAGAGATACGTGAGTTGGGTTCAAACCGTCGCGAGACAGGTTGGTCCCTATCTATTGTGCCCGCAGGAAGATTGAAAAGATTTACTCTTAGTACGAGAGGACCGGAGTGAAGACACCTCTTGTGCTCCAGTTGTAGTGCCAACTGCACCGCTGGGTAGCAACGTGTCGAACGGATAAACGCTGAAAGCATCTAAGTGTGAAACCGACTTTAAGAATAATCTTCCCTTCCAGCAATGGAGTAAGAATCGTTGTAGACTACGACGTTGATAGGCTAAATGTGTAAGTGCCGCGAGGTATTTAGCTGATTAGTACTAATAATTCGAGGACTTAGATTTGATCAAAAAACATTAGTTGTTTTTTATCTAAAAATGATTTGTTGTATTTAGTTTTTCAAAGAACAGTGTGTGTGATATCGATATCGTGATGGAAACACCTGGTCCCATTCCGAACCCAGAAGTTAAGCATCATGGAGCCGAAGGTAGCGCAAGCAAGAATAGGAAAATATCACGCAAAAACTAAAACAACACCATTAAGTTGGTGTCGTTTTTTTATTTTTAGTTTAATCTTTTAAATTATATAAATATTATTTAAGCTAAATAAAAGTTAAATTGTTATAATAGTTTAGCTTAACTATTGAGATTTAGATTCTTCTTATTTTTAAGAGTCTAAAGAACAACCGGTTTGCCCAGTTTGGGAATAATTTAATGATCGTAATGATCATGAAATTATTAGTTGCAAATTACTGGTTTTTATTAAACATTAAATTTACATTTAAAAATATCAAGGAATAACGATAATGAAAAAATATTTCAAAATCATTAATGTTACCAGGAGACAACTTGCCCTCTTTCTAATTTATCTGGCAACTTTATTATTTGCAAGTGCTGGAATTATTACGGTTATGACTTATGGGATTGCTTATCCTGGAGGCAATAACTTCGTAATTTATAATCAAGACTTTTTTAAAACTTCATTAATTTTACCGTTAGTGTTTTTTGTTGTTTTTGCAATTAGTGGATTGGCAATCTTACTAACAGGTAAAGAAACTTATAAGTTTGATCACAAACTTGTTTATCAAACTTATAAGTTTAAATCAGTTCTTACTTTAATTGAAATCATCCAAGCAATTGCATGAGCATTCTTCTTGGGAATTTTAATTGTTTATTTTTATCCGATTAATAAAAGTTTAAGCCAAGTTTATCAAGATCAAGTGGCTAATGTAAACTTCGCTAAAGATAATATTAAATCTGATCTAATCTCATTTATTCAGATTAAAAACAACTTCTTTGCTGATTTAAAATTATCTATTTTAAATTATGCAGCTACACTTCCTTACTTCTTTAATAAGGATTCATTTGCTTTCTGAAACATCATTTACTTTGCTTTATATATTGCTTTATTCATCCCTTATTTAAAGCTAAATTTATTTAAGAAACATCAACGCTACTTAGCTTTAGTTCCTTTTGCAAGTTTATTCTTAAACTTAAAAGCATTCAATAACTTTAATCAACAAGATGAATTAATCATTCCTAATGAAACTGGATTAAAATGATACCAAAAGATCTTATTATCTAATAAGATTGCTTTCAGAATCAAATTAACTGGAACAGTTATTTATTTATCATTCTTCTATCTAATTGGTGTGTTAATCTTTGCGATTTATGCAGCATTCTCAATCATTAAAGACGGTCCAGGATACACACTTGTAGAATCAACTACTTATCAAAATGCTTACTCAATTGATTTCTTAACTAACGTTACATCTGAAGTAGTTTTATTAAGAATTCTAAGATCAGTAAGCTCACACATCATGATGATTACTTTCATCGTATTTACTATGGGGATCATCTTAGATGATAATCCTTATGTGTTTTCAAAAACAATTAGAAAATCTAAACTAAGATTATCATTAACTTTAATCGCAATTGAAATTGCTCAATGAGCATTCTTAATCTTAGTTTATCTCTTCTATAGCAGAAATGGTGCTTTAATTATTGGTCGAGAAGAACCAATGGCTGCATTTGGAATCATTACCACTTCAATTAAATCTGATCAAACCGGAATCATCTATTCAGCTAGAGATACATTTATTACAACAAATCTATTCTTTGTCGCTTTATACATGAGCTGATTCTTGATCTATGCAAAAGCAGGAATGTTTTCTAAAAAAACACGTCTATTAATGTATCTTCCTTTTGCAACATTATTCTTTGTTAATAAACACGTACTTAATACCAATCAAAAAGAACAGATCAATATTAACGTGAATTAATTAGCTAATTCCAATACTTAAGAACATTACTTCGTAATGAAGGTATTAATAAATATTAGGCTTAATAAGTTTTAAAAATATATTTGTTATAATTTTATTGAAATATAAAACCTGCGAGGCTATTGATGGATTCTAATAATAAAAAAAGTAAAACTATCCGTTTTAATACATCTTCTAAAGATCTAGAGAAGTTCGAACGTGTTAAGTTAGAAGACACCAAAGTTTTTAACATGGAAGAAAAGCTTCTTAAGATTGAATTAGAAGAAAAGATAATTAATCTAACTGCTGAATTAGAAAATTCAACGGATAAGCAAGCTCGCAAAGAACTTAAACAAGAGATCAAAGAATTACAAAAACGATTAGCTAAATTGAATGAACAAAAATAATCGATGTTTGTCAATTTAAATACTCGATCTTACTATTCTTTATTAAGCACTAATTTAAGTATTAGTGAGATTATTGATTTTGCGATCAAGAATAATCAAACTCATGTTTGCTTAACTGATTTAAATGTTTTATACGGAGCAGTTGAGTTTTATAATTTAGCCAAGAAAAATCATCTAATCCCCATCATCGGATTAGAGATTTTTCACGATAGCACCAATTCTGAACTTGTTTTAATTGCTAAGAACAATTCTGGTTATCTTAAGTTGATTAAGATAAGTAGTTTTGCTTCTAGTAATATCGAGTTTGATCTATTTGAATATTTAGATGAGAATCTTTTTGTCATCGTTAAATCGGGCAATTTTAAATGGGATCATGTTAATTGTCTTAGAAAAGATGAGTTAGCTTTTAACTTTGTTAATTGTTATGATTTAGATAAAAAAGTTGGTCTAAATGTGATCAATGCTGTTAGCATGAAACAAGCTGGCAAGCGATCTAAGTTTGGAATTAACGAGTTATATGATTCACAACTGGTAGATGCTAGTCCGTTTTTAACTACAGAGTTAGCTAACAAACAGTTTTCAAAAAAACAACTTGATAAATTGAATGATTTAGTTAATCAATGTTCAGATTGAAATCTGGATGAATTAACTAAAAATTCAATTATTAAATATAACACCCCTAAAGGGTTTGATAGTAATCAATATTTAGTTGAATTGTGTCAAAGTAGATTCAATCAATTATTAAGTCAAAGATTGGTTAGAACTAATGATGCAAAACGATTAAATTATGAACTAGAGATCATTAAAAAACTTAATTTTAGTGATTACTTCTTATTTGTTTATGATTTTATTAATCATGCAAAACAACAAGGGATTGTAATTGGTCCTGGTAGAGGTTCGGCTGCTGGTTCATTTGTTTCTTATTTATTAAATATCACTACGATTAATCCGATTACTTATGGATTAATCTTTGAACGTTTTTTGAATCCTCAAAGAAAAAGTATGCCTGATATCGATGTTGATATCATGGATTCAAGACGTGAAGAAGTTGTTGATTACTTATTTAATAAGTACTCTAAAGACAATGTTGCTCACATTATTACGTTTCAAAGAATTAAGGTTAAAAATGCGATCAGAGATGTTTGTCGTGTTTTAGATTTAAAAACTAGTGAAACAGATGAAGTAATTAAATTTGTTTCATATGATGAGATTGCAGATTGAGATAAAAACCAAAATGCAACAGCACTTAAAAAAGTGCTTAATTGTAATGAATGTGATCTAGAACAAAAACGATGTAAACGTTCTGGGGCTGTTAGTTGTCATGTCATTAGTAAAATTTTTGATCTAGCTCAAACAATCTTTAACATTCCAAGACAAACCGGTTTACATGCTGCTGGTGTTGTTTGTGGAAATGATGAATTAAGCCTAACGATTCCAATTCAATATTTAAACAATCGTTCGGTTTCACAATTTTCAATGGAATACCTCGAACAATTTGGTTTGATGAAGATCGATTTATTGGGCTTAAAAACTTTAACAATCATCGATGAGATTAATAGTTTAGTGAAACTAAACTATGATCGTGATTTTGATGTTAATAATATTCCATTAAATAATAAGAACACCTTTAACTTATTAAAAAGAGGTTATACCAAAGGGGTTTTCCAATTAGAGTCATTGGGAATGCAAAATGTTCTTAAGAAAGTTTTGCCAGAATCGATTGAAGATATCTCAATTATCTCTGCATTGTATCGACCAGGTCCTCAAGATAATATTGATGAATACGTAAAAAGAAGATTTTCAAACACTGATTTTGATTATTTAAGTGAAGATTTGGTTGAAATCCTAAAACCAACGCACGGAATCATCATTTATCAAGAACAAGTGATTAACACCGCAATGGTGGTGGCTAACTTTGATGCTGCACAAGCTGATTCATTCCGTAGAGCAATTTCTAAAAAAGATGAAGCTTTATTATTAAAAGACAAGAATGCTTTTATTGAACAAGCAATTAAAAATCGTTATTCAGAAAAAAAAGCATTAGAAATCTTCGAATATTTACATAAGTTTGCTGATTATGGTTTTAACCATTCTCACTCATTATCTTATGCATTTTTAGCTTATCAGATGGCATATCTGAAAGCTAACTATCCTAAAGAATTTTATTTAATCTTATTAAAGAACAACATTGATTCTAAAACCAAACTTGCAGATTATTTCATTGAAATCATCGAACGCAATATTGGAGTGATGAAACCAAATATCAATCTGTCAGATTGATCATTTAGTTTAAGTTCTGATAACGAGAAGATCGTATTAGGTTTTAATATGATTAATGGTCTGGGTAATGAAAATGCTCACAAAATTGTTCAAGCAAGAAACAATCAACAATTTGATAGTTACATTGATTGTTTAATTAATTTAGCTAAAAACGGAATCACTAAAAGTTTATTCGAAAAGTTAATAAATGCCGGTGCTTTTGATCAATTTAGATTAGAGTTATCTAAAAAAGCGATGAGCGCTTTAGCTAAATCATATTTCGATCAAAACCTTGGTTTTAAAAACGATGACGATCTAATTTCGAATGACGAGAAAAAAGCACTTGTTCAATCTAGTTTATTGTTTTTAAGTAAAGAACAGCCTGAACTATTTTTAAATCTTTCTAAAGATGAGATGATTGCTGAAAACGAATTAGCAGATTCGTTATTAAAGGTTTCATTTGAAGCAATCAAAAAGAAGGTTTATAAACCTAATATCTTTAAAAAAGAGATTGCTTTTTTAGAAAAGAAAATTAAAGATTTAAAAACAGTTAAGCAATTAAAGGGCGCACTAGAAAAAGAAGTGTGCAGTATCTTAGTACAAATTAGAAAAGTTGAACTAAAAAATAGAATCTGAAGATTCACGATCTTTGATGGTGCATACGAAATTAATGCAAAAGTTAGGGATAAAAAGTTGAGTGATTATCTAACTAACTTCATTGATCAAGAAACAAAATTAATTGTTCGTTTAGAACATGATCTATATCGAGGGTATGATTCTTACACAATTTTAGATATAGTAGATATATTCAAAACTAATTAGATAAAAAATATGAGCAGCACAAAAAAAGCGTTAATAATTGACGGTAATTCTTTAGTTTTTCGTGCATTTTATGCCACGCTTGGAATGTATGATTATGCAGTAAAAAACGACATTCGTCCTAACAATGGAATTAAGACAAGTTTAAAGATGGTAAACAAGATTCTTAATTCTGATCAGTACGATTATGCTCTTGTTGCATTCGATTCAAAAGAAAAAACTGATCGGGCTAAAATCTACGAAGGTTATAAAGCAACAAGAAAAAAACCTGTTGAAGGTTTAATTGAACAATTAGTTGCACTTCAAGATGGTTTTAAATATCTTGGTTTAAGTGTTTTAGCTTCACCAGGTATTGAAGCTGATGATTTAGTTGGTTCGTTTAGCACGCTTGCTAATAAAGATCAAATTACTTGTCATATCTACACATCTGATCAAGATATCTTTCAATTAGTTAATGAATATAATGTTGTACATCAATTTGTTAAGGGAGTAACTGTTTTTAACAGGATTGATGAATCTAATTTTCATGAACACTTTCATGATTTAAAACCAAGAGATGTAATTGAATATAAAGCGTTAGTAGGTGATAGTTCAGATAATATTCCAGGTGTAAAAGGGATCGGGTCAAAAACAGCTGTTCAATTAATCAAAGATTATCAAAATATTGATAATATTTATGCTAATGTTGATCGACTTAAACGAAGTGTTGCAGACAAATTGATTGCTGATAAAGCTAATTGTTATCTTTCTAAAGAGTTAGCAACAATTAGAACTGATTGTTTAATTGATCAAGATATCAATAACTTTAAACTTAAACCACTTGATACACAAAACTATCTTGCGTTTTGTGAGTATTATAAGATTAGTCATTTAGATTAGGTAAGAGATTATGCCAGAACTACCAGAAGTCCAAACGGTGATTAATTATCTTAAAACTAAGATTATTAATCACAAGATTGAAGATGTAATTGTTAACGCACTTAAAGTGTTAAAAAACAGTACTCCAAAAGAATTCAAGAAGTTTCTTGTCAACGAACGGTTTGTTGACATTAAAAGAATTGGTAAGTACATCATCTTTATTTTGTCTAATGACAAAGTGTTAGTATCCCATCTAAGAATGGAAGGTAAATATAAGATTAATGAGTTGAAATCTAAATATGACGAACGTCATGTATTAGTACGTTTTATCTTAGATGATTTTGAATTGTATTATCACGACACAAGAAGGTTTGGTACGTTTCATATTCATAGTATTACTGATTACAAAGATCAAGATTATTTAAAGAAATTAGCAATCGATCCTACTCAAGAAGAATGAGATTGGAAATATCTAAAGAATAATGCTAAGAAATCTTCAAGAGTAATCAAATCAGTTTTATTAGATCAATCTGTTGTAGCTGGGATTGGTAATATTTATGCTGATGAAATCTTATTCTTATCTAAGATTAATCCAGCTAAAAAAGCAAATGAACTAACTGATCAACAATTTAAAGAGATTAGTAAGAATGCAACTAAGGTTTTATTAAAAGCAATCGAATTAAATGGTACAACGATCTTTTCTTATCAGTTTAAAGAAAACCATGCTGGTTCTTATCAAGAATATTTAAATGTCCATCTGCAAAAAGACAAACCTTGTAAGGTTTGTAAAACACCTGTTAAAAAAACTAAATTAAATAATCGAGGAACTTATTATTGTGACAAGTGCCAAAAATAGAATCTTAGTTTGTTTATCTGGTAAATCATCATCTGGTAAATCGATGTTGATTAATTTATTAAAACAAGATGGTTATTACACAATCAATTTGGATGAATTAATTCACCAATATTATCAAAAAGGCCAATCAGGTTATGATTTCGTTGTTGACAATTTTGGACTAGAATATGTGGACGAAAACCAAGTAAATCGTAAGAAATTAGGTCAGTTGGTTTTTGCCAATCCTGATAAACTCAAGCTTTTGAGCGATTTTGCTGGAAAAATTGCGAAAAACCACTTAAAAAACCTAGATTATCACGGTCTAGTTATAGTAGAAGGGGCTGCTATCTACAATAACCAAGAAAGATATCAAGACATTTTTGATTACTTTGTTTTAGTAGAACGAGATGAAAAACTAATTCAGGAGTCGATTGCACAGAAATTCGCTTATTTAAAGGATTTTGACTTTAAAAAATGGAATCCAATTAAAGAAAATAAGGAATTTGAAGCAGACTTTTGCATCCAAAATAATGGTGATATCAGAATTGCTTATCAAGAGTTATTAAAATTCCTAAAAAAAATTAGTGGCGAATGTGAGTTGTAATCCCCAAATTGGGGAAAACTTTATAAAAGGCTTTAATCTTAAGCCCAGATAATGGGGATAATTTCAAGGCTTTAATTACCGTTTTGTTACCGTTCTTTTATCAAGATAAAAATCTCAATCATTAATTTTTTAGTTGCTTATACTTTTAATGTTTAACTTAATAAGTTAGCGGTCAGGTGTAGGTAATAAAGAGTAGATATGGTTGATTACGAAGAGTTATATGAGATTCATAAAATGAATGGTGGGGTTAGTGATTTTGGTCTAATCACTAACGTATATATTCATATCTTGGGTCCTCAAGCAACGATGTTTTATATTTGGTTATTAAACGATCACCAAATCTATTTAAACGAACGTTGAAAGAAAAATAACCTACCGTTATCACGTATTCTTACAAGCTTAAATATCTCTAAAAAACAACTAATTGATTTTAGAAACCTACTTGAAGGAATGAGCTTAATCAAAACTTATAAGGAAGAAAAAACGCTTGAAAAACAACTTATATATAAGTTTTGTTTAGCTAAGATGCTAGACTGAGATAGTTTAGTATCTCAGGAAGAAATTAAAAATCGAATTATTGCTAAGATCGGTCATGAAGAATACTTTAGATTAAGTAGTCTTTATTCAAATAAAAACATTGGTGGAAGCAATGTTAATGTTTCTTCTACATTCCACCAAGTGTATAAAAATAATAACAATACTGACCAAATCAGTCATATTGTGAGACCAATGAAAACTTTAGTAGATATCGACAAACTTGAGTTTGAAAATTTTGAATTTTCGCCAGAAACTAAAACTGCATTAGTTAATCTGTGCGAAAAATATAACCCAACAGAAGCTGAAATCAAAAATATTATCGACACTGCTGATGATATTAATGATAGCTTTGAATTAACTCGAGTAATTACTAACTATACTAATGAAATTGATCAAGTCGAAGATGATTCAATTCCTAAAAATATGGCTAGAAATGAAAGTTTTTATAGTAACTTCTGTTCTAGTGATTTAGAGATCAAAATTCTAAGAGAATACCGCACGATGAATAGTGAAAAATACTTAAGAGGAATCTATCGTCGTAATCTATTTGCTAGAGAAGTAGAGTTAATTGAAAAAATCAAAAAAGAACAAGATAACCGCGAACATATTGTTAATGCAATCTTAGACTTTGCAGCCCACTTCACTCTAACTGATCAAATTCAATTTGAATACGTAGAAAAAATTTCTAATACTTTAAAATTAAAGAATATTTCAAGATTAAATGATGCAGTTAAGTTTTTTAGAAAAACTTATTACAGTAAAAAGAATGCTAGTATAAAACTTGAATTGCAAAAACGTAACTAAAAGATCATAACGATCATATGGATAAAAATACAGATCAAATTAATAAGAACGAGTTAAAAAAAGAGATTGATAATTATTGTAAAGAACTGGTTAATTCTTATTCTGATTGGGCTAATCAGATAAAGGTTTTAACTGATCCAAAACAAATTCATAAATTATCTTTAAAATTCGGTAAAGAGATAATAGATTTAAATCAACAGATTACAAAATTAACAATAACTAATGGTATTAAACGTCCCGATTATTCAAAATATACTAAACCAAGAATTAGTAGTATTAATGCCACGTTAAAAAGAAGTTTAAATAAAACAAATTACGACTACATTTTTCAAAGTAGTTCGAGATCTGACTTTATTCAAAAAGAACAAGAATTTAAAACTCAACAAGCACTTGATAAATTAGAAAAAAACATTCATTCACAATTAATAACTGATGATTATCGTGATAAGAGATCGCATAACTATTTATTACATTGATATTCAAAATCATTAAAAACACCAGAGGAAGAGTTGCTGAAAAACAAGGAATTCGTTAAGTGTTTTATTGAATCGTGTATCGATTATGAAAATTGTTATGAGTTGAATTTTGATCAAAATAACAAATCGAGAAAATTAGAATATGCAACTTGTGCAGATTTAAATCATAAACACAAAAACATCCAGTGAGTCAATAAAAAATATAGTTTAACAACTGATAATTGTATTTTTTATATTCAAAAACCAATTAGAAAATTTTATTGAAATATTCACTATAAATATTTGCAAGACGATGCGTGAATATATGGTGAAAATAATGAAACACAATTAGCCAAGATAAATGATTTATATAATTCATATTTAAATGATCCAGTAAATAAAGAAAACTTAAAAATTTTCGGTAAAACTGATAAAAAAGTATGTGAATTTAATTTAAGTAAAGATACTCTATTAGGTTTTAAAGAAGAAAGTAAAATTCAACAATTTATTCAGTTTTTCTTAATTCATCAAGCTAAGTGACATAAGAAAATTTCTTATCTTAATTTTGAATATATTTTCAAAAAAGAAATAATGGATTTAGTGATTGAGGATCTCGATCTTAATAAACTAGATTACTTAGTTATTTATTTAAATAATTTAAATGGAATTAACTTTTTAGATCTAAAAATTTGACAAATAGTTGATTTTTTAAAAACTGTTAACAAAAACCTTAATAACGGATCTAAAGTAAAAATTATCTTCTTTAACAACATTAATACAAATAGGATCATTTCAAGATTAAAAAAATGATACCCACAAAATGATTATGAAGATTTAAAACAATCACTTGGTGAATTGTTTTTAGATAACAAAAATGTAGTTAATTTTTGATTTGCCAAAACTAAGAATAATAGTAAAAAAGAAATCGTTAATGCAGATATTCAAAATCAAGATATCGCTAAAATTGACGGTAAAAACGGGTTATTAGAGTTAAAAAACCTATTAGATAAACATGAACGATTTTTTAACGAACTACAAAATTTCATTGATAGCCATAAAGAATCAGAATTAACGAAAAAATCGTTAACTACTTATGTCAATTACGCTGTTAAATTGATTAGAGATATTAGCAGCTTTTTAAACGATATAAAAATTAATCCTATTGACGTACAAAGAAATAACGAAATGTGGACAAAAATCAAATTGATCTACAAGTTAGGTCACCTTGATAAAAACTTAAGTCGAAAAGTAGGTGAAGCAATTAACGATTCACTTTTCGGTTATTACTTTAATTAATCACAACTTAATTTGTAATCTACTTACTTTTTAGATATCTAAAAAAGTAAAATATAAATAATTCATTAAAGAAAATACTTTAAATTTATACATTCGAATGTCGGATAAAAAAATCGGATTAAGTAGTTCTGAAGCTTTAGAACGATATCAAAAAGATGGTCCGAATCAAATTAACATTGAGAAAAAGAAAAATTATTTCTTAGTTTTCCTATCTCAATTTAAAGATTTGATGATCATCATCTTATTAATTGCTGCTGTAGCATCTTTTGTTGTAGCAATACTAACAGGGATAAAACACAACTGAGATTTTAATGCAGATAACGGGACACTAAAAATTGAATTAGTTCAACCTTTTATTATTCTCTTTGTTATTGTCGTTAACTCGTTAATTGGAACCATTCAAGAAATTAAATCTGATCAAGCAGTCAAATCATTAAATAAACTAAATCTGACTAAAACTAAAGTTTATCGAGATAATAAGTTAATTAATGTTGAGTCAACTGAGATTGTTGTTGGTGATGTAATTGTATTAGAAGCTGGAGATGTAATTCCAGCTGACTGTAAGATTATTGAATCAAGTAATTTGTATTCAAATCAATCAATTCTTACAGGTGAATCATTGCCTGTTAAAAAGTATCAATATGATAATGATGACGAATCGAACTTACCAACAATTGAAAGAAACGATCATCTCTTTTCAGGTGCTTCAATTACAAACGGTCATGCTTTATGTGAAGTAATTGGAATAGGGATAAATACTGAAATTGGTAAGATCTCTTCATTAGTAAATAAACAAAAGAAACAACTATCTCCATTACAAATCAAATTAGAAAAGCTTTCAAAAGTTTTTGGTTATAGTGGAATCGCTTTATTCATTATTGCTTTCATTATTCAAATTATATTGAACGGTGTTGGTAATATTGAATCTACTTGACCAGCTGCTTTAGCTGCTGCTATCTCATTAGCTGTAGCTGCAGTTCCTGAAGGTTTAAGTACATTTGTGTCGATCATTTTAGCGCTTGGAGTTAAAAATATCGCTAAACAAAAAGCGATTGTAAAAAAACTTTCTTCGATTGAGACGTTAGGTTCAGCTGCAGTTATATGTTCAGATAAAACTGGAACGATCACTAAAAATCAGATGACTGTTGTTGGACTTTGAACCAAAAATGCTGAAGGTATAAAAGACTTAACTGTTGAACATAAAAAATTACTGATTAACTCAATTTTATGTTCAACAGCTAAGATTAATTTTGATGAAAACAATAAGATGGTTGAAGTGGGTGATACTACTGAAACCGCATTAATCAGGTTTGGTCTTGACAATCAGTTTTATCAAGCTAAAGATTATGCAAATTATCAGATAAAAGTAAATCCTTTTGATTCTGACAAAAAAATGATGTCGGTTCAGATTTTTGATAAAAATAAAAACACAGGACATTTAATTGTTAAAGGTGCTTTAGAATCGCTATTAAAAATTTCTAATAATCAAAATCATGATCAGTTTATTAATCAAACTAAACAATATGCTGATCAAAGTTATCGTACGCTTGTTGTTGGGATTAAACCAATTAGTAAAATCCATGATGATTTCTCAGAGATTGAAAAAGATCTTGAATTACAAGGAATTATTGCTTTAATTGATCCTCCACGAGAAGAAGTAATTTATTCTGTTAACTCAGCTAAAGCTGCTGGTATCAAACCAATCATGATCACTGGTGATGATCTTAATACAGCTAAAGCAATCGCTAAACAAGTAAATATTTATGATGAAAAAACTGATTTAGCAATCTCATCAAAAGAGTTAAATGAAATTGATGATCAAACCCTAAAAAGAGATATTGAAAAATACTCTGTTTATGCAAGAATGTCGCCAAAAGACAAGATGCGTATCATTGATGCATGGCAAGCTAATCATCAAGTAGTTGCAATGACTGGTGATGGTGTAAATGACGCTCCAGCACTAAAAAAAGCTGATATTGGTTGTGCGATGGGAATTACTGGAACTGATGTTGCTAAAGAAACTGCTGATATGATCATTGTTGATGATAATTTTGCTACGATTATCAACTCGGTTGAATCTGGTCGTAGAATTTATCAAACAATTAAAAAGGTTATCCAAAATCTATTAATTTCATCAGTAGCTGAACTATTAGTTTTCATCATTGGTTTAATTGTGATGGTACCAATTTATCGTCATATTATTAGTACAAATGCTGAGATAGGAACTAAATTAGCACTAATCAATCAAACTCCTGAAGAATTGTTTGCTAAATTCAGTTTATTATCAGCAGCGCAATTGTTGTGAATTAATATCTTAACTCATGGTTTTCCAGCAATTGCTTTGGGAATCCAAAAATCTAAAAATGACGTAATGAACATTCGTCCATACTATAAGTATGAAAATCTATTTGCTAGAAGAATGGGGATCGATCTATTATGACAATCATGCTTTATTGCTTTAATGTCATTAGTTGCTTATAGTATTGGAATTAATTATGCAATCTATTCAGATAATATAAATACCTTCAAATCATTTAATGAGATTGGTTCATCAATGGGCTTTATTGTTCTAGGAATTGCAGCTTCAATTCACTGTTTAAACTTAATGTCAGATCGATCGATCTTATTAAGTTCAATTAGATATTACTGATTAATCTATCTTAGTGCGTTATTTTCGGTTTCATTAATCTTATTAGTATCACTAATTGGACCAATTGCTTCAGTGTTTAGAATGGATGAACAATTTATTAATCGTCCCGATTTAATTGGTATTAGTTTAGGGATGGGTGTAAGTATAATTCCTGCGATGGAAATCTTTAAATTATTCATTAATTTCAGAACAACTCATCGCTTACCAATCACTGAATTTAAAATGATTACTAAATAGTTTAGTAGGACGAAATTTTAAGGAAATATCTTTTTTAAAATTTAACATCCTTTATAATTTAGTAATAAATTACTGATTAGAAATCAATTTAAATTTCTGGTCAAAATCAGATTTAAAAGAATATAAAAATAAAGATTCAAAGAGAATATTATGCAACTTATTGAAATTAAAGAATTGTTATCATCCCACTCAAAAAGAGAAGGAGAACAAGTTGTATTAGTTGGTAGTTTTAAATCGATTCGCTCTTCTGGAGCGATTGGTTTTATTGCTTTTAGTGATAGCACAGCACTTGAACCAGTACAAATTGTTTTCAAGAAAGAAAACACACCAAACTTTGATGAGATAAGTAGATTACCACTATCATCAATGATCTTAGTTAAGGGTGTAGTAAGAAATACCCCTGGTAAAAAACAACCGTTTGAAATCCAAGCATCTAAGATCGTGGTATTAAAAGAATCTGATCCTTCTTATCCTTTACAAAAGAAAGCTCATGGTAATGAATTTTTACGTGAAAACGCTCACTTAAGAGTTAGAACGAATAAATTCTATGCAATCATGAAGATTAGAAGTGAGTTAGCGAATGCCTTCTTTGAATTCTTTAAAAATAATGATTTCTTATATGTTCATGCGCCATTAATTACTTCAAATGACAGTGAAGGTGCTGGTGAATCATTTGAAGTAATCAGTCCTAATGATCCAAATTATTTCAGTACAAAAGCATCACTAACTGTGAGTGGTCAGTTTGCTGCTGAGGCATACGCTCAAGGGTTTAAACGTGTGTTTACTTTTGGACCAACTTTTAGAGCTGAAAAATCTCATACTTCTAAACATCTATCAGAGTTTTGAATGATCGAACCTGAAGTTTCTTTAATGGACTTGGATAAATTAACGATCCTAATTGAACAATGTGTTAAACACGCGATTTGTTACTTGTTTGATTATGCAAAACCTGAATTAGAATGATGTAATGAAAATCTTGAACCAGGATTAATTGATAAATTAAATATCGTAATTAATAGTGATTTCCCAAGAGTGGAATATCGTGAAGTAATTGAGATCTTAAAAAAAGCAGTTGCAGATGGTGTGGATTTTGAAGTTAAAGATATTCACTTTGGGATGGATCTTAAATCTGAGCATGAACGTTATATCTGTGAAAAAGTGTTTAAACGTCCAGTATTTGTCACCAACTATCCAAAAGATGTTAAAGCTTTCTACATGAAATTAAACGATGATAACCAAACAGTAGCTGCAACTGATTTACTTGCTCCTGGAATTGGTGAAATCTGTGGTGGTTCACAACGTGAAGATAGTTACAACAAGTTGTTAACTAGATGTCTAGAATTAGACATCGATCCAGAGTTTAACAAGTTGCAATGATATCTTGATCTAAGAAAATACGGATATTATCGTTCAGCTGGATTTGGTCTAGGGTTTGACCGCTTATTGATGTATGTAACTGGTTGTGACAATATCCGCGATGTGATTCCGTTCCCGCGTTTTCATGGGCAACTTGATTTTTAGAAATATTCCCAATATTCTTACCACAATTCGGATTATTATCTTAATCCCAATTTTAGTATTATTTCATTTCAGTTTATCTGATCAAAATACGATTTATCAGATCAACTTTTTTGATTTAACAACTCTTAGGATTAATCTTTATTTCCTTATTATTGGGATCTTGTTTGTAATTGCATCTTTTTCGGATTTTTTAGATGGATATTTAGCTAGAAAATATAAATTAATCTCAAACTATGGAAAAGTTTTTGATCCGATTGCTGATAAATTATTAATTAACTCTGTTCTAATTTATTTTGCTTATCTTGGAGTTGTTAACTTTTATTTGGTGATTTTATTGATTTTAAGAGATATTTATGTTGATGGTTTAAGGGTTTTTGTTTCAACAAAAAAGATTGTTGTGCCAGCAAATATCTTTGGTAAGCTTAAAACTGTTGTGCAAATGATTGCAATCATCATAACATTCTTTGTTGCTGGGCAGTTTGTTTTGAACAATACGATAGCTAATCAAGTCTTTAATATAGCTTATTATTTAGCCACCTTCTTTTCTTTATTATCTGGTGGAATTTATTCTTATCAGATTTATAAAAAATACCAAGAAAGTGTTAAGCAAACAAAAGTAGATGAAACACAAACGAGTTAAGTAAAATGATCGATTACAAAGATATAATTATTAACTATTTAACCAAGCATAATTGAACGATTGGAATTATGGAATCACATAGTAATGGGATCATTACTAATGCTTTATTATTAAATAATCAGTTAGATAAATTATTTAAAGGAGCAATGATTTTTAAAAACATCGATAGTGTTAATCTGTTTTTAAAAAGTAATCGTCGTTCTTTAATTAATCCAAAGCAACTTTGATCAACTGATCTGCATAATTATTTATCTGAAGTTGCTAGTGAATACTTTAATGCTGATTTAGTAATCAATTTTGTTCATTTTGATATAGAACAAACAAAACAATTAGTTTTTAGTTTCATTATTAAAGATCGCATTATTGTTCATAATGTTGATTTATCTAAATACCAATCAAATAACTACATTCAACCCGTTTGTATCTTAGTGTTAAATAAACTAGTTGAAGAATTAGTTTCATATCAGGAAAATGATCACTAAAACAGTTGGGATCATTTTAGCTAGTGGCAGTTCTACTAGATTAGGTTTAACTGACCAGTTAAAACAGTTTTATTTAGTCAACAACAAGATGATCTATGAATACAGTTTAGATCGTTTTTTAGCTTCTAATTTATTTGATCATATCTATTTAGTTGTCAACGAAGAACAACTAGATTTCATAAGAGATAAACACTCAAATAACTCTCTAATCAAAGTGATCAAAGGCTCTAAAATTAATCGTCATCTTTCATTTATTAATGCGATTAATGATCTAATTGCTTCTAACTACGATGATCACACCAAAATCATCGTTCACGATAGTGCTCGACCTAATATCAATCAACAAGTTCTTAATGATTGTTTAGACACTTTAAATAACCATCAGTGCGTCTCACTATATCAAGATATAGCTTCATCTCTTATTAAGATCGATCAGCAAAACCAATCCCAAGAGCACGTTGATCGTGATCAAATCAAAATGATCTACACCCCTCAAGGCACGTGATTAAAAACGATAAGAGATTTAGTTCACGATCAACAAAATCATTTAGATTTAACTGATTTTTTATTAAAATTAAAAGGAGTAAAAGCTCATTGGATTAAAACTAAAATTGATTGTTTCAAGATCACCACATTAGCTGATTTAGAACATTTTCAACTCTTAGTTAACAATAGAAAAGATGAATAACGTTTATAAAACCAATTTCGATTTAGTTGTAAGCGACAACAAAGTTTTTCGCTACGACGTGATAGAAGTTAAAGCTAACCAAATCATTGGTAGTTGTTATGTTAACAACTACCAACAATTATTTGAGTTAGCCATTAATTGTTCTTATCAAACGGATAATATTAATGCTTATGTTGATCAGTTTTATCTAGTAATCAAAGATGAAAACTTATATGATGATCTAAAAATGATCTTAGCGATCTGAAAACAAAAAGCGCCGTTAATTGATAATATTGGTTTTATGCTTAATGATAATATGATCTATCAAGCTAATAATCATCCTTGTGCTTGATATTATGTTTATATTAAAAATCAGTTAATGAAATTAATTGTGACTAGATCGCGATGAGATGATGAGAACGACGATATTAGTTATCGTTCAAAATACCAAGATCTTGAGCAGATTAATCCAACCTATGAGCCTAATAAATTAAAAGCAGAATACGAAGCTTCCAAAAAACAAAGAGAACGAGAGCTAGAATTTCATAAGCAAGAAGAGTTTGCTAAGCAAGCTAAACAAATAGAGCAAAATAGAGATTTTGATCAACAACAACCTGATTTAGAGTTACAAGAATATCGTAGAAAAAAACAAAGAGCTAGAAGTGATCAATATTCTTCTGATAGACAAAATTATGATAAACAAAAGTATGATAATCTAAGAAGTTTTAATCAAAATCAGGTTGATGATCTTGATCTTTTTGATGATCGTGATCAGTTGGGATCACTTAAAACAAGTGCATTTAATGATCAATCTGATCTGAAATCATACAACAGTTTTCTAAATAATGATGATTTTGGTAGTAGTAATAATTACCTAAATGATTTTGATTCAAAGTTTGATGATTCAAGTATGTCAATAGCAAAACTAGGATCAATAAGTGCGACTGGAATTAATGATTCATTAGCATCATTAAAACAACGAATGGATGATATTGATCAACAGATTGGTAATTATGAAAGTATCACCCGTGAATTAAGTGATCTAGCTAACAGTGATAGCTTTAGTTTTGATTACACGGATCATTCTACTAGTTCTACCCTTGGATTGAATGATTATGGACTAGATAGTAGTTCATCAATTACTTCTACAAGTGGACTAAAAGACTTAAATTCTTATGAATTTAATGAGTCAACCAAAGATATGTTGTTACACCACTCTGAAGACTTTAACGACTAAGATCGTGGTATAATTAGAGTAGCAAGATACGATGATTGATATTAACTAATTAACAGTTTTATTATTATTTGTTCTATTAGATAAATCTTAATGAACTGTTTAGATTAGCTAAAACAGCTATTAAACAACAAATATCAAAGCGTGAAACCAAGAAGTTTAAAAAAATATAAAAAATCCTTATTTTGAATCTTTGGATCAGTAGGTATGATCTCAATCCTTGTTTCTGGGATTGTTTATACTTCTGTTAAGATTTCAAATACGCTTAATCAAGACAAGCAGATTGCAGGTTCAAATTTATCACCTACTCAATCTAATCGTCTTATTGGTTTCCAAACGCTTACTAAGTTCAAAATTCAAGATTTAGACTTTGAATTACAAAGAAAAATCTATAGTTCAAGACTTAATTCTGCTGAATTAATTACTAAATCTGCTGTTGTATTAGATCAATCAACTCTACAAAACCACGATGGTGAAGTTGCTTCAGGACAACCTGCTCCTCAAGTTCCACCACCTGTTAGAATTCCAGCAAAAGAACAAACTGGTCACACCAGTGATTTTATCTCTGGTTATTCAGAAAATAACTTATATTACCAAACACCGTATTATTACAACGATCGGGTTTATATGCCGATCTTAGATTCACGTAAAACTTATCTAAGAAATGAACGAACAACCACTGATATTGGTTTAAACAATTACGAAGGTTGGATCACATCAGATCATTCTAGAGTTAACAATCGGGTTAATGTGTTTAATTATCGACCTTCACCTGAGTTGTTAGCTAAATATACTGATTTAGCTGCTGATAAATTGATCTTTACGATGACAATTGATCTTTATCAAGCTAACCCTGAAATGATCAATGAGATTTTAAAAGAATACTCACCTGATTTTGTCATCTTATCAAATGCTGATAGTCAAGTGATGAAGCAATTAGTTTTTCCAAGTTCGGTGAAAAAACTAACGATCAAATCAAATCTACTTGATCGCTTTGACTTTAGTTTAGCTAACACTGAAATTCAAGAATTAGAACTTTACACACCAAGATTGACTGAATACAATCCGTTTGCATTAAATCCAAACACACACTTAATTTTTGATAGTAATTACTCTAAACCGTTTACCTCAATTAACTTATATGGTGTGCCATTAACTCACCAACAAGTATTATCTGCATTAGAAGATGTTTTTGTTAGACGTCACTACGAACGTGCTTTACAAGGTTCTTTCTCTGGTGGATATATTAGTTCATTAGATCTATCAAATACTGGAATTACTTCATTAAGTAACTTGATGATTAAGAATATTAATCCTTACTATGATAGTTACACAATGAGCGTTAAATACAACTCAAACAAGAATGGTGAGATTGAACTTTTAAAAACTAATTCTTGGAAAAATCCTAATCCAGCTCCAGTTTCAACTCCAGCTGCTAGTTCACCAACAACTCCTACTGTTCCTAGTACTCCTGGTGATAGTACAATCAACGTTCAAGATAAAGATTTAGGACTATTAGTTTCATCTGAAGTAAAAGTTGATCCTCAAGTATTAATTAACGTTGTTAGTAAATACTTACATAACAATCCTAGGGTAAATGTTTTAGATATCTCTAAAGTGTCATTAAAATCAGGTAGTTTAGTAGATGTTGCTACTAATCTAAAAGCTAAAATTGATTATTTAAACGTAACAATTTAGACTTGGAATTTTTTGGTTCGAGTTAAATAACGATAATACGACCATATTATTATTTTCAGATATTGATTCTTTTATAATTCAAGTGTCAATTATGAAGTTAATAAAAAAATTATCGTTTGCTTTGTTAACAGCAGGTTTATCAAGTGTAATAGTTACATCATGTAACTTTACAGTCAATAACCCAAAAAGATCAAATAAAACCGTTTTATTTCAAAGCGCACAGAATAATACTTTTCCTTTAGATCGATTAATGCACTCACTTGTTGAGAAGTATAATAACGATCATAAGAATGATCCTAATTTCTTAAGAGTTGTTTATCAGAATGCTGATATTACTCAAGCTACGTCTGAGTTTAATTTGGCTAATTCTGTAGCTAATCGAATCAAGAGTAATGCTGATAATATTCCCAATATTATCTTAAGTAGTATTTCAGCGTCTTATTTGATTAACCAGTTCGAACGTTTATTAGATGTAAATACCGATAGTTTTTTTAATTCTCAACCGATCATTAATCAGATTAACGAGATTACTAAAGATATTATTGGTGTAAATCATATAAGTCAAAACGCGTTGCCGTTTGATTTAACTGATTTAGATGCCCTTTATTTTAATAAGCCTGTGATGCAAAGATTGTTTGCATTATTTAAAGAGGGTGGTGGCACTATTGATGAACAATCAAAGATCTATAATCAGTTAAAAACAGACACTTCATTACCAGAAAGCAATTTTTGAGCGAAATTAACTTTAAAAAGTACTGATGCTTTTAAAGATAAAAAGATTGATGATTCAACGTTTGATAATCTAGAATCAATCTTTAAATTTAGCAAGATGATATATGATGGTTTAAATCTAGATAAGGTTTCACCTGATAGTGATCAATCAATTTTAGAAATCGATTATGACCGTAATTTATTAACTAAATACCTATGAAATAAATTAGGTAATAATGAGCAAGATTTCTTATGAACGCTTAAAGCTGAAGCGAACGATCCTAAAAATTTTGTTGTTAATTTTGATAATTTAAAAAAGCAAGCAACGATCGATACAACTAAAAAAGCGATCCAATTTTGGTATGACAATATTCGTGTTACTAGAGCAACTAATAATAAGGATATTCGATCAATTAAACTAAATAATAGTGGTCGATATGGATTTAGCTTTAATGATATCAGAAATAGCAATGCTGCTTTTGCAATTGGTCCTACAGTAACTCTAGGACAAGCTACTATTTCTAAATATAGTATTGATACATTTATTAATAAAGAAAATAAAAGTGATCAGCAGATAATTAAAGAAGCTGAACAAAAGTTTACTCATCCACATGATATTTACTGAGCTCCACAAGTAACTAAAATGGATGATAGTAATAAGAGAACTTATCAAATTGGCGGTTCTTATTTAATACCTATTTCTTCTGGAGATCCAGAAGTAGATAAAGCTACGATCAACTTCTTAAAATATTTATATTCAGGTAATAATGCAACCATAACTAATGATTCAGTAGTTGCCAAAATTGAAAATGGAAGTGGATATTTCGTGCCATTAAAAACTAACTTATCTCCAACAATTAACGAACAAAGAAAAACTGAGTTAAATAAGTTAGCTAACAAATATGATTTTTCTAAATTAGATGATGCTAGTAAAGTTGATATTTATAAAAATCAATACGAAGAGTGAGATAGTTATTATTTCACCCAAGCAGGATTAATCACTAGACAGGGGCTGGATGTTTTGTTAAAAGATCCGCAAAACGTTTCTTTGGTTAACGTTAAAAATGATTCAAAAACCGCTAAAATATTTAGGTTTATCAGTGATAATGTGATCAATGCAGCGGTACATAACGCTAAAACCAGAACACCTGATGAAATTATGGGTTTAATTAATAAGGAATTGGGTACGAATTAAGATATGGGTAAAGTAAAGTGTCAAAAACAATTTTAAATATCGAAAACGTTAACGTTTCGTATAACAAAAAAGTCGTTCTTAAAGACGTTAACGCTCAGATTAATGAGGGTGAACTTGTTTCAATACTAGGACCAAGTGGTTGTGGTAAAACAACTCTTTTAAATACTATAGCTGGATTTATTAAACCTAAAGAAGGTTCGATTAAATTTTCAGATTTTAATGATCGCAATGATCTTGAATTGGGTTTTGTTTTTCAAAACTCAATTTTATATGATGAAATCAGTGTTTATAAAAACATCTACTTATCATTAATAAATTCATTTAATCAATATTATTCAACTTATTTAGATTCTTATTTAAAAACTAATTCAATTGATCAAAAACAATACGATGAATTGAAGTCATTATTAAAAGAATCTCTTAACAACAAAAAAGTAAAAAAGCATTTTAGATTAAAGTTACTTTTAATTAATTTTGCGCTGTTTTTTAAGAATAATAAGAATTACTTCCATTTTATTAAGTCATTAAATAGTGCAATCAAAAACCGCATTCTTGATGTGGCTACTAGATTAAATATTAAAGATATTTTATACATGAAAGCTTCTAATCTATCTGGTGGTCAAAGACAACGTGTTGCAATTGCGAAATCATTAATAAAACACGTGAAATTAATTTTATTGGACGAACCATTTGCTTCATTAGATGCCAAGATCAAAGAAAGTTCAAGAGACTGATTAAGAAATATTCAAAAAGAATTTAATATCTCAATGATCTTAGTAACTCACGATCAAAATGATGCAATGCTGATTAGTGATCGAATTATGTTTATTAATAATAATACAATTGCTCAATTTGATCGTCCCGAAGTTATTTATAATTCACCAATTAATTTAGCTACAGCTAAATTTGTTGGCTTTCCTGAAATTATTAAGCTATCTGATAGTGAAAACAAATACATCAGACCAAGTAAGCTAAAAATCGAAAAAGATGAAAGTTCTCCAATAACAATTACCAATGTTCAAAGTATGGGTGCACAAGAAATTATTGAATTCACATCTGATCAATTTGTTGGAGCATCTAAAGTAATAGTTAATGAGAACGAATTTCAGCTTAATGACCATATCAAAGTATCGTTTGATGAAAAGAATGTGATGACACTAGAATAAGTTATGTTGCTTAATAAAATCAAAAAAGGTAAATCAAAACTTAAGTCAAATACGATTGGATTAATCTTATTAATTCCACTCCTTATACTTTTATCGATATTTACATTTTTACCGATAATTTTATCGTTTATTGAATCATTTAAAGTCTATGCTAGACACAGCATGGTTAACTATACTTTTGGAATTAGAAACTTTACCCAATTAATTTCAGATAGTGAATTTAAGGATTCATTTCTTAATACCAACTTATTAATCTTTTTAGGTACTCCTTTAGTAATTCTCTTAGCTTTCATTATTTCATTAATATTTAATGAAATATCATCAAAGATTTTTAAAAACATTGCAGTTGTTTGTTTATTCTCGCAATTCTTTACTTCAGCATTTGCTGTGGGAATTTCATTCATCTATTTCTTTAGTACAAACAACGATGGTTTTAATCGATTATTTAATACTAGGATTAGGTTTACCAACGACTTTGAAGGAAGAAATATCTTAATCGTTTATTTCATCTATTACGTTTGAAGATTACTTCCATTTAATGTTGTGATGATTAGTTTTAGTTTTTCAAGTTCACTAGAAAAATACAACCGTGTGATCAAGATTGATCAACTTAAGTTCTGACATAAGGTTTGATATGTTTATTTAAAAAACTTTAGTACAGTGTTCTGATTAGTTTTATACGTTAATTTTGCTAACGCTGGATTATTTTATCCAGGGGCAGTCGTAGATACCAACCTACGACTAACCAAAGGTAATACTTTAGCTAGTTATCTATATGACCACATTAATCCTAACGAAAGTTCTTCAGCACAATTAAACTATGCATTAGCAGCTGCTGCTAATATTGTGATCATAGCTTACTTGTCATTCTTATCTGTTAGTTTTCTAATCATTAAAAAAACTAACTTTAAATATCTATTTAATAAATTAAAAAATGGGGTAAAAAAACATGAAAATAGTTAAACATCTCTTTTTTAGTTTAATCATTGTTGCATTAATCATTATTGTTCTATTCCCACTGTATTATCTGATTGTTTTATCATTAACTTCACGAACTCAGATTACTAGTGGGGTAACCAAGTTATTACCTGATGGTTTTAATTATCAAAACTACCAGGGATTAATTAATAAAGAATTTGGTTTAGCGTTTTTATTAACCTTCTTATCAGTATTAATACTAATTGCGCTGAAGTTATCTTCAACATTATTAGCAGCTTTTGGTTTAAATAAAATATCTAGTAAATTTAGAAAAGCTTTATTTATCTTCTTTTTAATTACTTCATTTATTCCAGAGATTTCAATCTATCTTTACTTATTTAGTACGCTTAATGAGTTTGGTATTATTAATATCAATTCGTTATCGTTTGTCTTAGGTTTACCAATTTTATTTTCATTTTTCATGTTGATGTTATTCTACAGCACGATTAATAAAGAATACGAAGCAAAGAAAAACTTAATGAAGATTGATCGAATCACTCCAATGCAAGCATTTTGATCAGTTTATTTACCTAAATTAAAAGTTCCGATCTATTTATTAATTATCTTTACCACGATTGAAGCTTGGAACTCATTCTTATGACCTCAACTAATCTTATCTGGTCGTGTTTATCAAGATAATATGCCAATTAATACGATTAGTACTTGATTCTTAAAACTAGGTTTTGTTGACCGATTAGATCTAATTAACATCCGTGCTGCAGGAGCGTTTATCTCAACTCTAATTCCGTTATCAATCTATATAATCTGATCAAGAATCATTAATCGAAGAATGTATAAGATGGTAAGTTAAAAAAATCACATAAGCTAAAAGCTTATGTGATTTTTTTCTTAATTAATTATTTAGGAATTATTTATTGATTAACTGTGTTAAGGAATTCTTGGATTTCTTTGCTACGATCTTGACTTAATTGATATTCAGCAAAACCGTATGAACCAGCTACTTCAGCACCAAAGAAACCTAATACTTCAGCTAAATTTTCTCTTACCATTGGTGCACCTTTAGCTCCAGGAGTAGCTGCAACAACGTAAGCTTTCTTATTTTTTAATCATTCCTTGTTAAGAGATAGTCAGTCTAAAATATTTTTAGCAAATCCAGGTACATAACCATTGAATTCAGGAGTTACAAAGATCACTTTATCATAAGATGATAGTTTTTCGTGAAGTTCAGTCATCTTAGCTGGAACATTACCAGCAGTATCACTAGAAACTTGAGGAACGTCGTATTCAGCTAAGTTAATTAAATCAAATGAACCTGATTTAGCAATTTTAGATGCTAAATCATAGTTAATAGATTTACTTACATCACTGTTTGAACAAGATAAAACGATTGTATTTGTTTTCATAAGTTTTTTAATATTTAATTGTTATTTTTTTCTCAATTTAAAAATTCTTTTTCAAGCTTGTCTCTAGTCTTTTTGTATTGTGTTTTGAAACTTTCAACAAACTTGGTGAATACAGTATAAAGGGTTTTAAAAATTATGTTGTTTTCTTGCTCTTCATTTAGAGGTTCTACCTCTAAATTGAAGGTATTATCCTCATTACGATCTTGTTCGATATGACTTGCTAACTTAATTAAATCCGTTTTAAAATCGGGTTTATCACCGTTTTCAGAGAACACAAAACTTAAAATAACATGACTAGGTTTTTTAACTGAAACTAAATTAACTAGATAATCATTTTCATCTTTTTTAAATACAAGTTTATACATTATTTTTATTTTCTCCCTTTTTTATTAACAAGAATTGAATGACGTGTTTCTAAAGCTTCAATTCCACCCTCTAGATAGTGGGCTGAAGCGTTTTCATTTACTACTTCATCTTCGATGATTTCTAATTTATCGTTTAAATTAGATTGACGGTATGAATTTTCAATATCATTTGTTCTAAATGAACAAACTGTTGTTGTTTGTGGATCGGTTAAGATCCCAGTGTTTGAGTTGTGTGTAACAATGAATACTTGGGCGATATCTTTATTTTCTTGGATTGCTGGTATTAGTGTTTTAGCAATCGTATAACTGTCGATATTATCTTCAGGTTGATCTAAGAATAAGATTGATGATTGACAATTTTTAATTACACGACTAACACCATAACTTGATCTCGTTCCTAATGAAAGCTTTTCATAATCTTTACCATCTAATAAAACAGTAATCTTGTCTTGAAGATTTTCTTCAAAGTGATTTTCTAAAATCTGTAAGATATATTTTTCATCATCTAGATCATGTTTACTCTCTTTGTTTAGAAAATAATTTATCC
Source organism: Mycoplasma tullyi (assembly GCF_014068355.1). Classification (NCBI taxonomy): domain Bacteria; kingdom Bacillati; phylum Mycoplasmatota; class Mollicutes; order Mycoplasmatales; family Mycoplasmataceae; genus Mycoplasma; species Mycoplasma tullyi. The sequence goes on from NZ_CP059674.1 coordinate 292,367, forward strand.
ATTTAGTTCAATCATTTAACGTATTTGGTTTATATAAAAGTTTTGAAAATATCTTATACAAAGGAGCTTCATCTTCATCAGATTCACCTAAATCATAATCAAGATCAATTTGAAATTGAATATCGGGATCGATTTCGCTTATAGCTTTGTGCTTGATATGAATTTTAGAAAAATCTGAAGATGTAAAATAGTCAAAATAAGCAAAGTTTGTAGCTAACTCCTTTGCAATTGCACCAAATTTATCTTCTAATCCTGAGCTAAATGATGCAATTCTTCGATCTGTTTCTTGAGAATCATTTAGGTGTTTTTCATAAGCTTTAATTGTGCTACTAACTGCATCATATTTCACGTTATCTAAAGTTTTATCAATAATGTAATTAGCATGCAATTGAAGTAAACTAAGCACTTTTTCAATGATTTCTTCGAATTCTTCATCACTAAAAAGATCGATTTCGTCAGATCCAGGTTGATATTCAACAACATCAGCTAAATAAGTCGCCAAAATATCATACAAGCCTTTATGAGCATTAATAAAAGTCTGATTGTTTTCTTGTCGTGTACGATTTAATGAATTAGTTAATAGCTTTTGAATTCGTTCTAATAACCGCTTATTTTTATCGTTTTTTAGTTTAAACAGATCTTCAATGTTAAGTTCGTTTAAATTTTTAAAGAGTTGTTCTAGCTCTTTGAAGGTTTTAAAATAACCATTAAAATATCTACTTAAACCTTTTGCGATATTAGTACAGCTTTCTTCTAAAAAACGAACCTTTTCCTTTTTAAAAGTAGCTGCTGTATCTAATTCTTTTTTAATCTTGTCATCTTGAACAACGATATCGTTTCTTTGTTCGTCTTTTGAAGCTTTTGTTCTTTTATTGCTTCAACGTCTTTCATCCTTGTTTGAATAAACAAGTCTTTCGACGTTAAAACCAAAAGTTTTAGCTATTTGGTTGATGTCACTGTCATAATTGGAATAATTCGCATGTAATGCGTATAAGATCTTTAGTAGTGTTGATTTTCCACCACCTTTAGTTCCTATTATGACATTAACACCAGGCAAAAACTGTAATTTGTATTCATCAGAACTGTCACTTAAAACAAGTTCTTTTATATATTTTTTCTCGTCACTAATCATAGATTAATCATTAATAATTTGATTATATAAATAGTTAACTATTTATTAATACAACCTATGTCAGAACTATAAATAAAGTTGAGTTTTTAAATCTTCAAAGGTAATTAATTGATCTTTTGCAATATTGATTTTAGTTTTAGAAGCCATCTTATCGTATTTTTTAATGTCGTGACAATCACTAAAAAAGACTTGTTTGTAATCAACATTTAAACGATCCTTGATCGCTTTAGATAATCGTTTTTCATTACCTTCATTAACTTCAACATATCTAACGACATCAAGAACATCTTCAAAGTCTTCAAATGAACATTTCCCGGATTTACCAACATCAGGAATAATAAAAAAATCAAATTGAGCTTTTTTAAATTCTTTTACAAGTAAATTTAAATTAGCACCAAGTTTGTTTTGTAGTCTTCTAACTAATAATTTCAATTCATTTAACCGTTCAAGATCAAGATTATTGTTAAAGATGAAATTGCAATCTGCCTTGGGATTAGTTGATAGAATCCTAAATTCAACACCAGGAAAGATCGCAATTTTACGATCTTTAATTCTTTCAATTAAACCCTTTAGTTCAAGATAAAACTTATCACTAAAAATATCGTGATCGGTAAAGCTAAAAGCCCCAACGTTATGTCTTTTTAGTTGGGTTAAATAATAATCAGCACTGTAGGCTGATTTTGGTGTTTGTTTTTCTCCAGCGTGTCGAGAATGGTGACTGTGAAGGTGTAAATCGACTAATTGATAATCAAAGTTATTCATTAGTTAACAAATCTTATTTTAATAAGAATTGGTTAATGAATTTAGCTACACCTAAATTTTCACAATTATCAGCTTGATATTTAGCAAAAGTCTTATAAACATCTTTTGCATTATTAACGGCCACACTAAGATTTGATCATTTAAATAGATCAACATCGTTGTGATTATCCCCAAAACATACGGTGTTATCTTTGGTAATTTTGTTATTGAAGTTATTTTTTACTCAGAAGATCCCACTAGCTTTAGATTCATTTGGACGAATCACCACATCTTGTTTGTATTTGGTAACAGTAACATCACCATAATTATTTAGATCAATGAAGTAGTCAATCTCACGTTGGTTAAGTGGTCTTAGTGCAATTGGCTTGGTACTAATCGTAATTGCTGTAATCTGATCATTATAAAAATGACTAACCTTGCTTAGATCAACATATCTTAATTTGAACATCTCATTATGATATTTTTCATTAAAGAATTCATCTTGTAAGGTTCATCAAGATTTGTTTTTAGAAACATACACACCAAAAGGAGTGTTAATACTATATGAAATGTTTTTGAACTTCTTAGCTAAAACAATTAATCGATCGATTACGTTTTTATCAATATAAGAAGCCTTAACACATTTATTATTAATATAAACACATGCTCCATCATCTGTAATCGTAGGTAAATTAAACATTTGGGTTTTTTTTAATAATGGATATACCTTACGATAATCTCTTCCAGTAGCAATCCCGGTATAGATTCCTTGTTTAATTAGTTTTTGAAAAGCTTCAACTACTTCATTAGGAACATCGAATAGATCTTTATAGTTTTGACCTTTATATAAAAATTTAGCATCCTTTTTAGATGTAATGATCGTATCGTCTAAATCAGTATAAACGAATTTGGTATTTCTTAAGCTCATATGTTAATTAGTTAAGATTATTTTAAAATACAATAATCGATAAATTTAAAATTAATAATAATAAATTAATAATATAAGATATATAGCTAACATAAGTGAGATCAAAGATTAAAAAACTACTTTATAGTGGTTGTGTATTTTTACTATTTATCTTGCTATTATTAATATTTGGCCAATACAATCCGGTAAATACTAATAATAGTGCTTTTGTCTACGATAATAAGCTTAAAAACCAAGTTTTATCTGAAACAATTGTTAGTGATGGTAAGGTATATCGAAAGAGCGTTGAACAGTTTAATCCTGTTCAGCAACCCAATTATGTTAGTAATAACAACTTCAATGGTTTGAAGTTAGCAAATGGTGGATATATCTTTATATCTAAAGAAAACGATAATACGATCTATCGGACTGATCTATTTTATAACGTGTTATGAACATATCGGTTTGCTAATGAAAACCAGATTGCAAGACACGTTGTTGAAGTGGCTTATGATCCACTTGATCCAACTAGTTTTTATGTTTTAACTGTTCCTAGAAATAACGATGATAATGCGATTAGAGCATATGCTAATGGGAATAAAGATGGTTATGGGATTCTTACTAAAATTAAAGAAAACCTTGACCGTGAACTAGATAAACGTGCTGATATTCAATCTGAGATTGCGATTGATCCCCAAGCATTATTAAATAATATTCCCTCAACTTGGAATAGTAATCCTTCATTTTTAAGTAACACGATTGGTTTTACCAATGGTGGTCGATTTATCTTTTCTTATAGTAACTATCTGGCGAATTTAGCTAACTTAATCGTTTATAAACAAAACATTTATATTATTGGTGGAAATGGGAATATTGATCCAACGATTAATGATCGTTTCCAATCTTTAGGGATCTTTAGAATTGATCGAAATCTTAACCAAATTACTGGTTGACCTTATGCGGTGTTAATTGGTGGATGAAGTGAAACGAGAAACACTAATTTTGAAGTAAATTTACCGATCTTTCAAGATCCACAATTCACTTATGTAATCAGAGGCGCAATTGCTGGGGGCAAGATTATTTCAGATACTGATCAACTTCAGATTGGGGGAAGTTGAACAGTTGGTGATCGTAATGTTTTAAGACCAAACAATCGCGAGATATTAAGTGTAAATAGTAATAGTTCAGATTTGCAATTACTTGGGACATTTAGAATTAATCTAAATGTGTTGGATTCATTAGGTGCATTTGCTTCACCTTCTGCTTTATCACCAACAAGTGATCTTAAAAAATTAAATCCGAATTATTTATTTGTTTCAGGTCCGCAGGATTTTAACTTTAATAATAATAACGATTTGTTTAATAATCAAAGAGAACTAAGAGCAGAATCGCGATTATATCGACTTGATAATACGAATTTTTATCATGCTGTAGCTGGATTTTCTTATGGTTTTGAATTTGGGTCATTTAGTATGCAATTCAATGATCTAACGATCATTTTTGATACGAACGGAACATATACAATAATCCAACCACCAACTCAATTACAAAGACTATTTGGTTTTGATAATAACCAATACAAATGAGATAATTTCGTTAACTCATTAAGTTCTGCTGACTTTAATTCGTTTTCTCAACCGCAAGGCGGTAATAGCATCATTGTTTTTTGATCTAAAAAACAACAGAATGCTAATAATAAGGTTTCAACAGTTTATCTAATTGATGATAAGGATGATAACTATAACGCTAGAATCATCCCTTCAATCAACCAGAGTTTTTTGGATCGAACTCAACAGATCTCAGATGATTCTAGTTTTGGGGTTTATCCGATCAGTAATGTCGTTTCATTAAATGGAATTGATGATATCTTAGTTTATTTAGATTCAAATAATGCTAATTTCAAGGCATTATCATTATTTAAATTTTCAAGTGATCGAGTTATTGAACGATTAATTATTGATAATAATTACCAAGATCCATTAGCAACTAGAACATCATATTTGGGTAGTGGAGAACTACTTTTAAATCCAAATAATGATGATCTATTTACTTTTAAGGTTCAAGAATTAATCGAACCTTATCAAGGTGATTTCAAGATCAGAGATCAATACATTGATAAGTTCATTAATTACACCCCGGGGATTAATAATCCCAAACCTGATCTGGTTTTATTAATCAAGAAGGATAATCTTGATCTAAAAAACCAATCGTTTTCAATGGAATCGATTATTAAAAACCCATTGGTTAATAATTATTTTGAAACTGTTCCTGGATTAGATTTCACTTATCGTTATTTTGGATTTGGTGCTAATCCGACTTGACTATTTAGTTTGATTGTCATTTCATCAATCGTTTTCTTTGTTCCGTTAGTTTGATTGGGAATCATCTTTGTTTTAAGATTTTATGGATTTACAGCAAGAGATTACATCAAGATCCAAAAACAAAAACAAACTAATAAGAAGATCTTATCAGCATTTAAAGCTGCTTTAGATGATGTTGAAGCAAGTGATCTTATTAGTAATAATAAGAACCAATCACTTGTTGAAAAACAATTTAGTGAACTAATGAATATGGTTGATCTTGCTAAAACTAGACATACCAAACAGCAACAAGAGATTTATATCTATGAATCTTCATTGATCTCAAAAAATGATGAGAATGATTTAAGTATTAGATTACTAAAAACAAAATTACAGTTATTACAACGATATTTTATTGATCAAGGGATCAGATGTTATCGCTATAACTTAAAAGATCATAAAGAAGTATTCTTAAATAACCCTAAACTGGTTAACCACTTAAAGAAAACCGATTTCAAATTACCTGTTATTATGGACCATAATGACATCTTGCATTATGGTAGTTATCCAACTAATAACGAGTTAACAAATCTATTTGGTGTTAATCCAAATGTGTTAAAGAAGATTGATGCACTAACTTGACAAATTGTTCATTCTAAGAATAATAATACGTTTTATAATTCACCTAAGTTTAGTAATGTTTATATGGATCAGATGAATAGAAGAAACGTTCGACCACCACGTAGACCATAATTTAGTCATCATCGATTTTTAGAAGAAAAATAAAAATATTTATTTTTTATCTTTACATTTTAGATTTATGTGCTATAATATTTACAGTTAAGTTATTAACTAACCTGGAGTGGCGGAATGGCAAACGCATCAGACTCAAAATCTGACGGGTTTACACCCTTGTGAGTTCAAGTCTCATCTCCAGGACCAATAACTAATAACTAATAAACTAACTAACTTGGCGCCTCTATAGCGCCATTTTTTATTGTTTATAACTAAAGAACAATAAAATAACGAGCTAATCACTTAGCTCGTTATTTTAATTATCTAACTTAATTAAACATCTTTTTGGTAAATAGATTGTTTTGAAAGAACGTTAACATTGGAATTGCAAAGAATGCTACTAATGAGAACTTAATTAAGTTAAATAATGAAAATAAAGCAAAAATACCAGTTCAGTAATCATTAATAAACAATAAGAAGAATCTTAAATTAGGTGATGAATTATAAAATTTAGCTACTTCAATAAAATTAATTGTTCTAACAGCTCTAAATCATCATCAATACAATGGTGTGATTAAAATGCCATTGATCGCTGAAAAAAGCACCATCAAGATCGGAATAATTAAAATTCAGATAACTAACCATTTAACCTTCTTATCCTTTAATTTTGTCTTATTTAACAACCAATTTAAAAAAGCAAAAATTAGGATTGTAAATATATTAATGATTGTTAAAAATATAATCCCAATTCAGTTGGACGCATTCCAAATAAAATGGATTAATGATAATGTGATTGATAAAGCTACAGCTGAATATATTGAACTAATATAAATAACTGGTATTAAAAAAACAATTGAGATATCAATCGTTAAAGATAAAGAACTAAAAAAAGGAATCTTTACTAAAGAAGACAAATAAGCAAAGATAATCGCTAATGCTAGCATTCCAGCATTAAAAGATAACTTGAAATTGAAACTGTAATTGTTCCTTTTTTTTCTTATGTTCTTTTGTAATTGCACGTAATTATTATATATGTAATACAATATAAATAATATAATTAATATTATATTAATCGATAGAATTAAACATAATGTCAAATTTATTAGAACTTAAAGTAACAATAGAAATCCCAAAGGGATCAAATATTAAGTATGAATACGATCGCAAGACTGGTCAAATCTCTGTAGATCGTATCTTATATGGATCTGAAGTTTACCCACACAACTATGGTTTCATTAAAGAAGCTTTAGACTGAGATGGGGATGAATTAGACTGTTTAGTGGTTGCCAATCAAGCTTTTCAACCAGGTGTAATAGTTCCTGTTAGAATCTTAGGAATGATGGGAATGGTTGATTCAGGTGAAACTGATAACAAGTTAATTGGTGTTATTGCTTGTGATAAGCGTTTTGAAAATATTAGATCACTTAAGGATCTAGGTGCTCATTCTTTAAAAGAAATTAAAGGATTCTTTGAAACTTATAAGTTATTACAAAACAAAAAAGTTGTTGTTAAAGGTTTCAAAGAATTAGATTCAGCAATCCATGAATACAAAAACTGTGTAAGTCTAATGAATCAATACGGATCATTACCTAAGGATGAATTCATTGCTAAGATGAAGAAAATGTATCCTGAAAAATACATGGAATAATTTATATTAATCAATAAACCTATAAATAAAGTCGCTATTATGCGACTTATTTTTATTTAAGTAGTATTTAATTAAAGAATATGGCAAGATCTATTAGTAATATCAACAAAATTTTGATGGTTGGTAATTTTCAAGTTAATGTAACTAAGAAAAAAGGTGTTAAGAATATCT